>JAKEEV010000648.1 GCA_022616395.1 Planctomycetia bacterium
GCGCTCGGCTCGGCGAACCAGGGGAAGTTCTGCATTGAAGGTTAGTTGGTGGCGACTCCGGTCGGCGGAAAACCCGACGATGTCGTTCCCACCCGGTGGGGTTGTACTACTTAAATCATACCGGACATCGAACACTCCTTGCAATGAATTCGCGGTGACGGCAATTTGACGCCACGAATCCACCACTTGCCCCCTTGCATTCATGAGGTCTAAACGATTTGTGAGAGCCGTCTGAATGCCGGCGGTATAGGCGTCGTCGAGCGAGGAATCGAGCACATCCACACCGGCAACCGGTAACTGCGGCAGGTCCGGCCACTGATTGCGGACCATCGCCAGCCTCTCGTTCCGCGCCTCCAGGATAACCAGATAGAAGGCGTTGAAGGCGTCCCGGAACGCGGCCGCCTGTGCCGCTTCGCGCGCCGCGGGGGCCATCAGCTTCAGCCACGGTTGAGCCTCGTAGGCGCGCACCTTCTTCTCGAACTCCCCCAGGTCGATGTCGGAGTTGAGTCTCAGCAGTCTGCGCACTTCGGCTTCCGGTTCGGGGAGTCCCTTCGCCTGCCGGTCGGTTTTCTCGGCGAGCAACTTCCTGCGCTCTTCGCGCAGAGCGCCCAGACGGGCATCAACTTGCGCCTCGGTGAGCTTGGCGGGCGACCACGAGTCCCACCGCTCGCCAATGGTTTTGGCAAAGGGTGTTCCTCTCACCAACGGAGACTTCGTGAAGAACGTCAGCCACCGGGCGCGGAACTGTCCGACTGGTGTGGCCGGATCGTACTTCGCCGACTCCAAGGCGAGTGCCCGAGCCTGAGCGTAGACTTCCTCGAACCTGGCGAGTTGCTCGCGGATGGGCTTCAGGGGAGTGTCGTCTAACTCCAAAGCAACCGTGACCGGCAAGCCAAGCTGAAGTTTGAAGTTATCCAGCGTGTCGAGGTACCCGCGGATGCCGCTCCCACCGCCTCCACCCGCCTGGCCGAGCAACTGCCCGCGACTGTTGAGCAGTTGCAGTTCCACCTGTCCAACTTGCAATTCAGACTGCTGACCGCCATCGCGGGACACCTGGTAGAATTTGAGCAGGCCTTCCAGCGCCGCGACGTTCTTCCGTTGGTTGTTGATCGTCGCCAACTGTTGGAGCAGCGGCAGATAGCCAGCGGTTGCGGCTGTCAGGTTGCCACCGATTCCGCGTCCGAGGTTCGGTGAAAGCCCCTGGAGACCGTAGGGATTGTTCGTGTATCCGCCTCCGGCCGCGCTGCCGCCGACAATCGCGACATAGAAGAGCTTGCGGAACCGCGCATACGACCGCATGGCGTAAACCATCGTGCGTTCGGAGTTGGTCAGAGGTTCGAGCGTGACCGCGTATCCTCCGCCCTGCAAAAATGGCTGCACAAGGTTCAGCGAGAGGTTACTGACTGCGGTTGTTGGAGTGTCTCCGGAGAGGTCGACCAACACCTGGTTAGCGATTTGAAACACCAACAGCGCTCCGGTCGGGAACAGTTTGGAGAAGCCGCCGGTGGTGTTGAGCGTCCAGCGTTCGCCGCCGTTGGGCAGTTCGCGACCGGTAGACTGCCGAACGGCCTGTTCGGTGAAGAACGCGAGCGTCGCGAAGTCGAATCGCCGTTGCGTGACCTGGAGCGCGGTCAGGTAGAGGTCTTCGCGCCGGTCCTGGAACTCGCGAGCGTTGATGAGGCCAAGTTGGATGGCCTGATCTACCTTGATGCGAAAGCCCACTTGCCCCGATTCGAGAGCGCGCAGGTAGTCCGCGGCCGGATCGCCCGTTCCTCCGGGGTACGGTAGAGGTTCTTTCCCCATTGGGTCCATTGGCAACTTGCCCGGCTCTGGTTGGTTCTTCGGATCGAGCGGTTGCGGTTGGGGGAGTGGTTCGGACGGTTGCGGTTGCGGGATCGGATGCGGCTGCGGCTGCGGTTGCGGCATCGGTTGGGGGAGGGGTTGCGGTTGCGGCTGCGGTTGGGACAGTTGTGGTTGCTGGGTGGCTGGAATCACCGCGATGGCCGGGATGGTCTTTCCGTTCTGATCGCCTTTCCCGGCAACCGGCACAACCGGTCCGCGAATCTCCGCGATGCTCGGCGGGCCAGTCGCGCCCGGATCGGAACTGCTCGCCGCGGCCCACGGACTGAACTCGAGAGGTTTCGGCCCTGCCCACACTTGTCCTGTCCCTCCCGACGGTTTCGGAGCAGTCTCCACTCGTCCTGTTCCTCCCGAAGGGGAGGAGGGTTTCGGACCTGCCCATTCTCCTGTCCCTCCTGAAGGAAAGGCGGGGATAGACGGGCCTCGGAATTTGCCCCCCATCCCTTTGGGAGGGGCAGGATGATTGGGTATTGGTCTGGTCGGTCGGGTTGGGTGCGGAAACGGTCCAGCTCCGCGTGCGTCCGGCTGGTCTGCCGCTCGATTCTCCGCGTCCCATTGTTGAAGCAAAGCGAGGTAGCCATCGCCATCGACGCGCCCGACGCCGGATTTCTTCGTTGGCTTCTGCGGATTGGGCGACAGCAGGCGAGCGGCGTAGTCATCGGGCGGATAAGGCGGTCGGTCAGGGCTGGAGAGATCGGCGAATCGGGCCCGTGGGTCGGGGTAGACGTACCAGTTCCTCACCTGCCATTCCGGGAAGATGTTCTTCTGCGTGATGACACCGGCCACGTCCTTGTCGGCGCGGTCTCGCCAGTGATGGCGCGCGCACCCTGGCCCAACAACCAGAAGGAAGACAGCGGCGGTCAGGGCGGGGAGGCGACGAACCGATCCGTGCATGGCGCACCCGTGCAGAATCCGGAAAGCCGGAATAACCGGTATGCACGGTATCGGACGCAGACTTTACGCGAGTTGAGCAGAACCCCAAAGAGCTTCCGCGCGAGTTGCCCAGCTTGCCTCCGTTCCCCTTCTGTTGTTCGCTTTTACCGATTCACCCAGTGCGGTAGCATGACGGCATGAAGAACGCGCCGGCCGGGCCGACTGACACAAGCGAACCGCTCTCCGCGGCTCTGGGACGAATTCCCAGCGGACTGTTCGTGCTGACCGCTCGCAAGGGCGAATCGGAAACCGGCATGCTCACGAGCTGGGTGCAGCAGTGCTCGTTCGATCCGCCACAAATCACAGTCGCCATCAACAAGGAACGAAAGGTGCTGGAATGGCTCACCGAAGGGACCGCGTTCGTGCTCAACGTGGTCCCCGAAGGCGGAAAGGCGATTGTGGCTCACTTCGGCCGAGGCTTCGAGTTGGACGAACCAGCTTTTGAAGGCCTGGAAGTCCGTCGCGATGGTGAAACTCCGCCGGTGTTGCTCGCCTCACACGCGTACTTGGTGTGTCGGGTTGTGGAGCGCGTCGAGGTCGGCGATCATGTGCTCGTCATCGGCCGCGTGACTGCCGGCGGCGTGCTTCACGACGGCAAACCGACTGTGCATGTACGCAAGAACGGGTTGAAGTATTGAAGAGAACAGAAGATTTCACCACAAAGAGGGTTCCCGCACAGCGGGGGGAAAGATCACACAAAGACTCACAAAGAGTTTGGACAGGATAACAGGATCAAGCAGGATCAGAATTTAGAATCGTGTTCATCCTGTTATCCCGTCAAAAATGCTTCTGTCTTTCTTTGTGGCCCTTTGTGTGAACTTTCCCCCGCTGCGCGGGGATCCTCTTTGTGGTAAGTGCCTTTGAGACTTTGACATGGACGAACCGATTATCAGTTCCGATACGAGGAGGGAGAATCGCATTCCTCCTCGACAGGTCATCACCCGCAAGTGGCCGGTGTTGCACGCGGGCGAAGTGCCTCCGTTCGATCCCGCGAAGTGGAACTTCACTCTCTTCCCGATTCCGCTCGTGGACAAGGTGAAGCAGTTCACCTGGGAAGAGTTTTGCGCGCTTCCGCGAGTCAAAGTCTTTGCGGATATGCATTGCGTTACTCGCTGGAGTCTATTGGATAACTTGTGGGAAGGCGTTTCGACGCGCGAGTTGCTCAATCACGTCACGGTTTCCGGTCGGGCGAAGTTCGCGATGATTCACTGCGAGTACGGCTTCACCACAAACTTGCCTCTCGAAGACTTCTTCGCGACCGATGCGCTCTTCGCAACGCACCACAACGGCGAACCGCTCACGCCCGAACACGGCTACCCGCTGCGGCTGGTGATTCCGCGACTTTATGCGTGGAAGAGCGCGAAGTGGGTTCGCGGGGTGGAGTTCATGGAAGAAGACCGCCCCGGCTTCTGGGAAAGCTGGGACCACGGCGGTTATCACATGCGCGGAGACCCGTGGGTGGAAGAACGATTCCGCCCGAACAACCCGTATGGCGGGTAATCGAGAATCGGAGTCGGAAGCGTCAGCGACGGTGTCTTTCAAAAACCGTCGCTCACGCTTCCGGCTCCGATTCTCGTCAAACCGTAAGTAATCTTTTCCGCGGCGCGCTATTTTCCTACAATCTGTCTCGTCGGCTGTTTCGTCGATTGGTATACCCCACAAGTCGCGTGGGGCGCCCTCTCCCCAATTTCTTCCTCGCCTGGAGTGCTGCCAATGCTGACCTCGTTCGTTTTGTCGATGGCTCTCGCGGCTCCTGTGCCCGCTCCGGCTCCGCCAATGGCGACCGGCCCCGCTCCGCGCATCCTGGAACTGAAGGCTGACAACAACGGCAAGATCATGGTTGCCGTGACGCGAATGCAGAAGGTACAAATCGGAGTTGGTGGCGCTGTCAATCCCGGCGGTGGCGCGCCCCCGGCCGTCATCACTCGCGAAGTGCCCGTCACCAAGATGGTTGAACTGAAAGACGTGAAGGATCTGACCGTCACCACCGCCGACGGCAAGAAGATGGACACCGCCGATGCGCTGAAGAAGTTGGAAAAAGGCGGCATTGTGGTTGTTTCCAGCAATGGCAAGCCGGTTAGCCCGAACTTCCTGAAGCTCTTCAAGGACGATGTGCTTGTCCTGGTATCTCCTGAACTGACCAACGCCGCGACCACTGGCATCGGCCGTCCGGGCATCCGCCCGCTGCCGGTCGAGATTCAGCCGCTTCCGGCTCCGGTTCCTCCGGTCGTTCGGCCGGGCGGCGTGATTCAAGTTGCTCCGGCTCTGCCCGCGAAGCCCGTTGTTCCCGTGAAGCCTGAGAAATAACTCTGAAGGCAACGAAGAACGGACAAAAGCAGGAAGACGCTTTTTGGTCTTCCTGCTTTTGTCCGTTCTCCTTTGGCGGTTTCCATTATTTCTGATTTGTAACGACCATCCAGCCTCTTTACCCCGGCAGTCCGCCGGGGTATGTTATTGCGTATGGTTGACCGTCCTTCCGCCTGGAGACTCGCCGCATGTATCCCTCCCTGGTTTTGGCCGCGACACTCACCGCGCCGGCCGCTCCGATTCCCCGCGACACCGTCCCGAACACACCTGGACCGGCTCCGATTGTGCTGACGCTCAAGGCGGACGCGGGTGGTTCTGTTCGCATCATTGGCAATAGTTTCTTCCGCGCGAAGATTACCAACCAGTTCTTCGTGGTGGAGAACAACAAGCAGGTCATGAAGCAGGTCGATCAGGAAATCACCAACAGCAACTACTTCAACAAGACGCTCAACGACCTGACAAACGCCAAGTTCACGACCGCCGATGGCACACCGCTGACCGTCAACGAAGCGACCAGTCGCGTGAAGGCCGGAGCAACGGTTCTGATTTCGCGGGACGGTAAGCCGATTTCTCCCGGCTGGTTGAAGGCGGTTCGAGGAGATACGGTGGTGATCCTCACCGACGAGTTCGCCTACGCTCAGTTCACCTGGGGAGGCCCTCCATACCCACTGACTCCCGCTCCGCGTCTGGCGATGCTCGGAGCTGATGACAGCGGCAAGATCATGACTTCCGTGACCTCTTCCCCGAACCAGGGTGGGGTCTACTACGGCGGAGATGTGATCTGGGGAAAGGCGATGCGCGGACGCGGTGGGCTTGTCGTCGGGGGGGGCGATGTCGTTGACTTCGGCGGTGGCTACTACGGTGGCCCGCAGACGGCAGGCACCATCACCACCAAGCCGCTCGCCGAGGTGAAGTTCGATGCCTACGACCTGACCGGCAAGAGGATTTCACGCACCACCGCGCTGAAGCGCCTCCAGGCGGGCGGGTTGGTGCTGATGGCGGGCGATAACCGGTTCCCCGATGAATCGTACCTCAAGTCGTTCAGTGGCGACATCATGGTGCTCGTCAGCCCCGAACTGGTTCTCCCCACGGCCGTCAAGCCGTTGCCGAAGGACGTGAAGATCAATCCGCCGAAGGATGTGGAAGTGCCCGCGGACCAGCCGTTGATCCGACCGGGCGTGATTCGCGGTGGCGGAGTGAAGATTCTCCCGGTCGCTCCGCCCGCTGAGAAGCCAGCCAAGCAGGAAGAGAAGCCCAAGCCCGAGGAGAAGAAACCGGAGCAGAACAAGAAGCCCGATGTGAAGCGCAACTGATCCGCTCAAGCGCATTCCCAACGCCCGGTGCTCTCAGGGCACCGGGCGTTTTGTTTTGGTTGGAGTCCCGCCTTCAGCCGGTCTTCTTGCCTTCGGAACTGCTTTACGGTGCTACTCCAACACAAACCAACACTCGCTTCCCGTTGAGTCGTGTGAGTTTGGCTAAGCGTGTGCGAAAGTTCGCGTTCTTCTCTCGCAATTTGGTTCTGCTTCGCGCAGCATATCAGAAGCTCTCAGTCGCGCTCTCCTCAACTCATCTACACTGCCATGAGTCTTCTCAACCGTCGAGTCTTTTTCGGTGCCTCCGTGGGCGGACTGGCGTCCGCGTTCCTTGCCGGGCATGGCTCGGTTGCCAGGGATGAGCCAGTTCAGATCGCACCTCCTCCTCGACCGGCAATTGAACCGCTGCAAGCTAACTTGCTCCCGCAAGACACGCTCTTCCTTTCGTGGCAACGCGACCCAACCACCACAATCACCATTCAGTGGCTCGCGAACGAGACAACCGAGAACACGGACATCCGCTGCGTTCCTCGTCTGGGCGACAAGAGGACAACTGGTAAGACCGTGACCCGACCGTGGCCCAAGAGCAACCTGAAGGTGTACCGCTGCGAGTTGACCGGACTGACGCCCAACACCGAGTATCTCTTTCAGATTGGCAAGGCGCTTCAGGCTTATCGCTTCCGCACAATGCCCGCGAAGGCCACCGACACCATTCAGTGGGTCTCCGGCGGCGATTGCGGAACGGGAACGCACGCGATCGGCACGAACATCCTCGCGGCCAAGCAAGAGCCGTATTTTGCGCTCATCGGCGGCGACCTCGGCTACGACAACGGCATTTCGGGGAAGACCGCACTTGCGTTTCTTCGGAACTACGCGAAGCACATGATCGACCCAAAGGGCCGACTGATTCCGATGGTGACTTGCATCGGCAATCACGAAGTTCGCGGAGGGTACAAGAGAAAGCGTGAAGACGGGACCTTCTACCTGCCGCTCTTCGATGGTCTCTACAAGGACACAACCTACGCGACGCTGGACTTCGGCGACTACCTGAGCCTCGTTCTGCTCGATACGGGTCACGTTTCGCCGATTGACGGGGCTCAAACCGAGTGGCTCGGAGGCGTGCTGAAGGAGCGTCAGGATCGCCCGCACTTGATCGTGGTGAACCACGTCCCGGCCTACCCATCGTATCGCAATCCGGGTTCATCGAAGGGCGGAGTGCTGGACCTGATCGGCCTCGGTGGAAGTTCGGGAACCGGCGCTGGGAATCGCAAGCACTGGTGTCCGCTGTTCGAGCGTTATGGAGTCGATGCGGTTCTGGAGCATCACGACCACACCTTCAAGCGCACTCATCCGCTCAAGGGCGGGATGCAGGACAAGTACGGCGTACCTTACCTGGGTGACGGCTCGTGGGGCAAACTCCGCACTCCGAACTCACCCGAAAAGCGCCCGTATCTGGCGAAGGTAAGCAAAGCCTACCACATGACAGTTCATCGACTCGAAGGCGATCAGCGTTATCACGTTGCTCTGGAAGAAACCGGCCGCGTGGCAGACGTGTACGCAACCTTCGGCAAGCGCCCCGCGAAGAGAGGATGAGGCGACCAGCGCCGCGTCAGCCCGCCGAGGCTACCAAAGGCAAACAGGGAGGCAAGAGCCTCCCTGTTTGTGCGCCCAGTTCGGTACTTCGACCCGACGAAGCAACTCAGAATCACATTCCGATTTGACGAGCATCCAACGCGTACTAGGTTTCAGTCTCTGCAATAGTTCCCTGTTGCTGACCACCTGTCGAAGACGCGAACTCCCCTGAGGACAAGATCAATGCGCCTCCCCACCCCAAGCTACCGGGTCTTGTTCTTCCTGTCGATGACCCTCACGGTGGTCACGCTTCTGTCCTCAATCGTGTACGTCAAGCGAGTCAATGCCGCCGCGGTGAAGGCGAACGAGGAATTGAACGAACTGAACCCCTGCGCGATCTCCGCCCACCACTACCGGGACAAGGAGTTCACCTACACCATCGACAATTACGGGTTCCTCTATCAGGGAACCACCGGCAACTTGATTGATGACTCCGTCCTGATGTATGGGACCTGGGAGAAGGATTTGCTGTTTTTCGTGGAAGACTACATCCAAGCGACCGGGGGGAAGGACACAACGTTTCTCGATGTCGGCGCGAACACGGGAATTTACTCCCTGTTCATGGCCACGCGGGTCAAGCAGGTCCATGCCATCGAACCGTTCCCACCGATCCTGAAGCGACTGCACGACAACATCCGCATCAACAAGTTCACGAACGTGACCGTGCATGAGGTGGGCTACGGCGAGCGAGAGGAATCGCTGCCGTTCTTCACTCCAGATGAAGTCAACCAGGGAGACGGCTCATTCCGCGGAAACAACGGAGGGAAGTTAGTCGGGAACCTGAAGATCGTCTCCGGGGACGATCACCTGAGAAGCATCCCGA
Source organism: Planctomycetia bacterium (assembly GCA_022616395.1). GTDB lineage: Bacteria > Planctomycetota > Planctomycetia > Gemmatales > Gemmataceae > Gemmata. Next base: position 8,869 of record JAKEEV010000648.1, read on the forward strand.
TGCCACCGCTGAGCGTCATCAAAATGGACATCGAAGGGTTCGAGGAGGCCGCGCTCAAGGGACTTCGCCAGACTTTGGAGAAGCATCGCCCGATGCTGGTGCTGGAAGTGAGAGCCGCCAAACAGGGAGGCACCATCGGCTCGCTCGACCAACTCAAGAGCCTGTTCCCGGCAAACTACGAGTTCTTCATGTTCGTTCCACGTCAACGATCTCGCCTGAACGGGCATTATGAACTGACGGAGTTCGCTCCACGAGCCGAGCATTTCTTCGAGACGGACCTCTACCAAAACCTCATCGTGGTGCCAGTCGAACAAGTCCCGAAGATGCCCCGACGGAACTTGCCGAAGTGAGCGAAGAACCCGGCCGCCGGCGCCAGAGGCGAAGTGTTTCGCGCAGGCGGATCGCCTTCAGCGCTCCAATTCCTCCTTCACCTTCGCGCGGACCTTCTCACGCAGTTCGGTCCACTGAGCCGCGGACCACCCGTTGTGCGGTTCGTCGTCAAACTGCAAGATCTGCGCCAAGCCCAGTGCGGCGAAGTTCCGGACTTCCAGTCGCGCGAAATCAGTGTCGGCGACGATCAATCGGCGGTGTTGTTGTCGTTCGTCGGCCTTGTCACATAACGCGTCATCCGTCAGGTACTCCGCCAGGAACGCCAGTCGCTTCTTGAGACTCTCCGGTGCCCGTTCCTCGGCGATCACCATCAGCAGTCTGATCCGCCACTCGACCTCCGCCCGGCGGACGGCCTTCGCGAGCGCCTGCCATTCGCGAGGGTCGTCGCGTTCGGCCGCGAGTTCCACCAAGGTCATCTCGCCACCCGATGGGCGCGAGGATAAACGCTCCAACCCACTCAGGAGCAACTCGTCCGCTTGCTTGGCGTCGAAGAGGCGGAGAAACTTCACTCCCGCGACTCGGTGGTGCGGTTCGACCTGCCGAGCAGCGAACTCCAGAATCTTGCGTTTGTCCGCGACCGGAAGTGGGCCGTGCGCGAGGGCTTCGGCAAACTGCCAGCTCCTGTCGGCGAGTTCGCGGTGCTTGTCGATCAGGTCGCGGTACACCTCCGGCACGCGCTTTGGGTACTTGTCGCATAGCAACCAGAACAGCGTATCGCGGAACCATGTCTTGTCCTTGGGCCCCAACACTCGCGATACGATGGACTCTTCCTCGCCGAGTTTCTGGGCCTCCGCAAACCATTTCCGAACAGCCTTCACACGTGCGGGACCATCGGCGTTATCATCGACCAACGGTTCGCCCGCCAACTCCTCCAGTAGATCCAGAACCACGTCTTTCACGCGGCAATGGTACGTTTCAAAAAGACGATTGAACACGGGTGTGTAGCGAACGAGGCGCGTGAGTCGCTCGTCGGCCAAGTGATCGATGAGTGCGGGCACGGCGGCGAAACCCCGACGAAGAAGCGCTCGATAACGCGGATCGGTGCGGAATACACTTTCGTAATGCGGATTGGTGCGGGGCTCCTTGATCTCCCGAGCGCCGTGATAATTACCGGCCACGTGGATCAGGTCGTCGATGAGTGCCTCGTCGCTACCGGGCCGCGAGTTCCGCTGCACCAGAGCCAGTTCCAGCGATCGGATGAGTTCGCGTCTTGCTTCGATGTCCTCCTCTGGGTCAGTGTCCGGCAGTATCCGCTTCAGGTGCTTCGCAACGAGCGGAAGCGGAGTTCCCGGATCGTATGACAGGCGGAATATCCAGTGTTCCCAGGCGATCCACGCCAGGTAGTCTTCGCCCCAAGCCCAATCCGTTTTTTCCGCGAGCCACCGGCGGTACGCGGCTCGCGACAGAGATGTCCACCCACGGGCATGGCACTGAATGGCGAGTAGCAAGTCTCCGAGTTCCACGTCCCCAGCTAACGTCCTCGGATCGGGTTTCACAGCCGCGATAGACTCGACCTCACCCGGTTCGTTGAAGTGACCGAGAACCGTGCGGCCGTCGCGTGAGAAACCAAGCCGCGGTGTACGGGGAAAAACAGACTTCTGTGCTTTTCCAGCAGAGAATCCGACCACACCAGAGTCCTCCGACACGAACCGCACAAGCTGGGTATCGGGCGGGTGAAGAGGGAGGCCGTATTCCTGGTGTAGTGCGAGCAGTCGGTCGAGCCGAGCCGTGTAGAACTCGTCGGAGGAGAGCGTCGCGAGGAGGATCGCGGCGCAGAAGGTGTACGGCACGTGCGGCCTCCCTTTGCTTCCGGTACAATCACCTCAGAATTAGAACGCGCCTACTCCGGATGTGTTGACGAAAATGACTACTTCCACCGCTTTCTCCGCCGCGACCGCGACGGCAATTCCGCAGGCAGAGCACGCCGCGCTGGTTGCTCGCATGAAGGCCATTGTCGGCAATGACAACGTGCTCACGGCCGCGGCGGACATGGCCGCGTATGAGTGCGATGGCTTCACCATTGCCAAGACCAAGCCGAATGTCGTGGTGTTCCCCACCAGTACCGAACACATTGTCGGGATCGTGAAGGCGTGCAACGAACTCGGCGTATCGTTTCTGGCTCGCGGGGCGGGAACGAGTCTCGCGGGCGGGTGCGTGCTTGTTGGCGGGGGAGTGATGATCGCGCTTGCTCGCATGAAGCGCATTCTCGAAGTGAACGTCCGCGACCGATATGCGGTTGTCGAACCGGGTGTCGTGAATGTGTGGCTAACCAACGCGCTCAAGCCTCACGGCTATCACTACGCGCCTGATCCGAGCAGCCAGGGAGCTTGCACCATTGGCGGAAATGTCGCGACCAACTCCGGCGGCCCACACACGCTCAAGTATGGAGTCACGGTCAACCACATCCTCGGAGTCGAGATCGTGTTACCCGATGGCCGCGTGGTCATGTGTGGTGGACCGACGGAAGATTCGCCCGGTTACGA
>JAKEEV010000649.1 GCA_022616395.1 Planctomycetia bacterium
CAATCCGCAATTCCCAGATCAGCCGAGGCGGTGGACCGTGATTCGGTTGTGACCGACACAGGTGATGAGGTCAGCCGCGCTGGAGAGAGCGAAGTCGTGAACGTGCATCATCACTTTTTCTTGCCGGAGCGTTTTCTTGTTGTCCACATCGTAGAAGAGCAAGAACCCTTCGCCCGCGCCGCCAGCACCGAGGAGCCACGAACCGCACGCTGTCCACGCCAGCCGGTTCACGATTCCCTGGAAGCGTTCGCCGGGGAACTCCGCGACTTGCTTGCTGGCTTTCCAGTCGAACACTTCGATCCGGCTTTTCGCTTCGAGGTGGTCGATGTTGCCGATTTTCCCCGTGCCACCGACTGCCAGTCGTTTGTTATCGGGCGAGAACGCCAGCGCCCTCACTCCTCCGATGGAGTGCAACCGCTGCCGCACGTCCCACGTGTACATGATCGGAGCTTCACACGAGCCGAGTTCCTTGCCGGTGTTGGCATCCCACACAACGACATGCCCGACCTTGTCGCCTGTCGCGATGAGTGTGCTGTCTTGCGAAAACGTGAGGGCGTAGAGCATCGAGCCAAAGTCGTTCGGCGTCTTTTCCTTGTGCCCCTTCAGTTCGTGAATGAGTTTGCCGTTGGTCGCGTCCCACACCTTGCAAATCATGTCGTCGGCGATGCTGGCGAAGAACTTGCCATTGGGTGATGCAATCACTTTGCGAATCCACTTCGCGTGGGCATCGACGGTGCGAATCTTCTTCTGGCCTTCGGTGTCGAACCACACGAGTTTGCCGTCGTAGCCGCCACTGACAAGTGTTGTACCGACCTGAGCGACTCCGGTGACGTAGCTCTCGTGGGCGTAGAGTTCTTTCGGCTCGAGTTTCCTCGTGGCAAGCGCAGGGTCAACCCAGCGAAGTTCCGTCGGATCGAATCTCCTGGCGAAGTATTCGACCGCGTAGACCTTGAAGTCAGAACAGCCGAGGTACGCGGTCTTGGAATCCTCGGTGTGGGTGATCGCGAAGGTAATCACCTGCTGGGGGAAGTCCTTGACCAGTTTCAGCGTATCCGGACTGGGAGCTTTCATGGCTGTGAGGTGGGGAGTTTAGGTAGGAGGATATCGGAACCAGAAGTCATCGGCGTTCCCGCCGTATTCACCGAGGCGTAATAGAGGCAAGCCGATGATCCCGACGAAATCCAGGTGACTTCGTGCGGCCATCTCAGCCCCGCGCGAATTCCCATATGCGACAACAGACTCGACGACACCGAGTTCCGGGAATAGAGTCGGACCCAACCGCCGAAGAGGGTGCCCAGATTGCTGTTCCGATCCGGGTAGGGATAGAACCGAAGCAAATCCATAATGTCTGGTCGGAGAATCAAACCCGCCGGGCTTCCGGTATCTGCCACGAGATCGTGGTGGCATACCGAGCCATCGGCAGCACGGAATCCGAGCCGAAGCCACGGGCGTGACCCACGGTAGCGGTTTCGTTGTTCGGCCATCAGTCTTCCTTGCTGGCGTTATAGAATCAACATTTCCTCTGACCACTCTTCGCCGACGCGATCAACAAGTGAATCCATTGGGTCGATACCGAGCGCAAGTAACTTCTCACGCAGTTTTTCAAAATCGGGATCGTCAGCCACGATCTTTCCGCCGGCAATCGCGACGAACTGCTTCGGCGGGTAAGTGGTGTCGATGATCGGTTTCAGCTTGATGAACGCCGCTTGGTTCACGGCTTTGTGCTCTTCGCGGGTCACGGTCATTTCCTCCCAGCGGGCTTCATCCATGATACCACGAGCTTCCGCTCACTCCAGCACGGCCGAGATCGCTTCGACGCCGGGGTTGACGAGCGGGATCGGTCGGCTGCCAACGTAGTAGTTCTTGTGCGGGTTCAGTCCGAGAGCCGAGTAGATCGTTGCGAACAGGCTCCCCGCGTCCACTTCCTCCGCGACGACCTTCAGGCCCTTCTCGTCGCTCTTCCCGTAAACCGATCCGCGCTTGATTCCACAACCGCTGATGGTTGCGCTCCAGGCGCTGGCGAAGTGATCGCGTCCGAGGCTGGCGTTGATCTGCGGCGTGCGGCCGAATTCCGAGAGCGTGATGACCATCACATCATCCAGCAGCCCGCGGTCGGTGAGGTCGTCGAGAAGCGTCGCCATGACGTGATCGAGTTCGGGCACCATTTCCTGGTGAGTCTCGAAGTTCTGTCCGTGACTGTCCCACCACGCGCGGCCAACTCGAACGAACGGCACGCCTGCTTCCACCAGTCGCCGAGCGATCAACACTTGCCCCGCGAACTGAGTTGGGCCGTAGCGGTCGCGAACTTTCTGCGGTTCTTGCGTGATGTCGAAGAGCTTTTCGCTGGCCATGATTCCGCGCACTCGCTGGTACGCTTCGTTCTGGCTGTTCATCGTCTCGGAAGTCCGGCCTTCGCCGAACTGCTTGCCGAGCAACTCGCGCAACTCTCCCCGCTCTTGGTGGTCAGCGTCCGTGAGTCCTTCGAGCCTTCGGATGTGTTCGGGGTAGTTGTTGGTGGTCAGTTCCATCGGGGCGTAACGCGCGCCGAGGAAGCCCGCGTCTCCGGGAGCCATGTTGCGGCCTTCGGTCTGCGTGTAGAAGGTGACGTAGTCGGGCACCTTGCTTTCCGCGCGACCAAATTCGCGAGCCACGACCGCGCCCAGGTCAGGATAACGCAGTCCCGACTCGTCTCGTCGCCCGCGCATCATGATCTTCGCGGCACTGCCGTGGTCGCCGTTCTTGGTGTTCAGACCGCGAATCACGCACGTCGTCTTCATGCGTGTCGCCATCTTCGGCATCAGTTCCGAGATGCGCAGACCCGGAACGTCAGTCTGAATGGCGCGGAATGGTCCGCCGGTTGGCGCTCCCGGCTTCGGGTCCCACGTCTCAAGCTGAGAGGCTCCACCCGCGAGCCACAGAAGAATGACGCGCTTCTGCGTCTTCTTGAGTGCGCCATTCACTTCGGGCGCGGCGAGTACGTTGAGTGCAGTCATGTCAGCCGCGAGAGTTGCACCGACAGCAGCGGTTCCGCCGAGGAACGCGCGGCGGTCGATGGCGTGTTCGAGTGAACGGCAGAAGGTATTGCGAGGCATGGGAACGCTCCGTGTGGCGAACGGCCGGCGTCAGCCGGCTGGTGAGAGTTTCAGCGACACCAGCCGGCTGACGCCGGCCGTTCGCCTTAGTAGTTGAACCGGAACTCCGGGCTGGTCACGAGTGCCCAGAGCACTTGCTTGTACGCTTCAGGCTCGCGGCCGTTTCGCTTCTTGATGTACGCGACGAGCGCTTTCAGTTCGGTATCGGTCGCGGGTCGGCCGTAGGTGGTCTTCACCAGGAACTCGACCACGTCCTTCGGCTCCTTCAGCGTCTTGGCGTAACCGAGTGCCGTGCCGCCGCCGTCGGTGAGGAACTCTTTCGTCAGCCGGTCGCCGTTGCTAAACAGGAGCGCTTCGCCCACGCCAATCTGGAAGTTGTCCGTTGGCTGCGCGATGAGGGCTGCGAAGCCCCTTGCCGAGGATTCGAGTTGCTCGATCTTCTTCTCGAAGTCGTCTGGTTTCAAGTTCTCGAAACTCGCGGGGTCGGTCGTCGCGATCTTGAGCGAAGTCGCGAGTTGCATCGGAGTCATCGGCTTGAGTTTCGCCACCGCGAAGAGCTTGGCGGAGGGCAGATCGCTCGATGCTTCGTATTTGCTGCTGCGCGAATACGCCTTGCTCATCACGATTCCGCGGATGAGTCGCCGAAGATCGTAGCCGTTGGCAATTGTGTCGTTCGCGAGCCAAGCGAGCAACTCCGGGTGACTCGGTTGGTTCTCCGCGTGCATCTGATCGAGCGGAGTTACCAAACCGGTGCCGAAGAACCGGTGCCACATACGATTGACGATTGATCGGGCGAAGAAGTCCGCGTTCTCGTCTTCGAGGGCCACTTCAACGAGCTTCGTCCGAGCGCTGAACTTCGGAGCGGGGGGAGGAGTCTTCGCGGCCTTCGCCTTGTCGAATGCCGTCTTCTCCTTTTTCATCTCGACAGCCGACGGTTCCACGCCGACTTCTTCCACTTTCGTTCCAGTGAGGAACATCATCTTCGCGGTGCGTTCCGGTCCCTTCGTCGGCTTGTACTTGATGATGCCGGACCCGCGTTCGCCGAGGAACCCGCCGTTGTCGAATGTGCGAATCAGAAACGCCTTCATGCCGTAGAAGTGATCCTGAGTCCAGTCGATAACGTGCGGGTGATTGTGGCACTGAGCGCAGCTCACGTTCACGCCGAAGAAGGTTGTGCTCACGTCGTTGGTGAGCTTGTCGGCGTCCGCGACTCGGCTGCGAAGGAACTCGCCCGCGCCTTTCTGCTTTGGATTACGTTCATCAGGCAGCATCACTTCGCGGAAGATCTTGTCCCACGACTTGTTCTCCTTGAGAGCGTTCACGAGGTAGTCGCGGAACGCTCCTCGGCGGTCTCCTTCGGGGTAGAACATCACCTCGAACATCGCTGCTTGATGGCGCACAAAACCAGGCGAGGCCATCAAGCGATCCACGAGCTTCGCGCGCTTGTCGGGGTCGTTCGACTTCACATAGTCATCCACTTCGCCCGTCGTTGGGATGCGCCCGACGAGATCGAGAGTGAGTCTGCGAATGATAGTTGCATCATCAGCCTGAGGAGCCGGAGTTACATTCGCATCGGCAATCGCGGAGGCGATGTAGCGGTCGATGACTTCGGGAATCGGCTCGCGAGACGCGATTCTGATTGCACGCGGCTTCGGAGCGATTGCGATTTCGCGCTGAGGAACTTCACGCGGCATCGGTGCAACTTCAACCGCCGGCTGCGGAACTTCGCGCGGAGGGGGAATGTCCGCCGCGTTCACAATCCAGGCGGCGCAGATACACGCGCTGACGGCAAACAGCAGACGGAGCCGCATGAAGAGTGCTCCAGGTTGAATGAGGCGGGACGGAAACGTCTTCGGTGGGGAGGGCAATCGGCAGGCTTCAATCTCACACAAGTATAATCCCCCGCGAATGAAATGCCAGAGCGTATTTTCTGGGGATTCCGCAACCGGAGCACGAGGATGGTTGTGGGAGCCCCCACACACCCCCTGTTTTTGGTTGTGCGTGCTTTTGCTGTGATTTCTGGGTTGTGGTCACTTTGCGGGACAAAGAGGTGGCCTTTATAGCGCGTTTTTGCTTGTTTTTCTGGTGTTTGAAACGGCCACCCCTGGCCTCAACAACCCAAGACACAAACGCCGCGAGTGTCCGAACGGCTGGGAGTGGAGGAGCGCTGACCGATCAGCCTCAACTTATAATCATGACCGATATATGAACATTTGTCAAGTAATATAGTGAGCCAACCCGGACAGTCCCAACTCTGACCGACTCGACGCCTTTCAACGCATCACTTCCCGCGAATCACGACCTTCTGTTCGCCCGTGCGAAATGTCTCCGCGACCAGTCCGGATGAATGACTGCGAACGGTTACCGAACCGGCCGTGGGCGTGTCCCACACGGTTGCGCCCACTGAGCCGTAACTGACGTGCAAGTGATCGGTCGGCGTTCCAACTCGCTGACTCGATACGACCAGTTTCGGTTTCGCCCACGCTGCCATCACGCCAGGTTCGGGCTTCTCGCGTGTGCCTCGTGGATTGTTCGCGTTCTTCGCGCCGTGATGCGGCGCGAGCATCACATCGACAGCCGAAATCGGGCGAGCCACTACCACCTTCTGCCCTTCGCCTTCCAGATCGCCCGTGAGGAGAACCGTGTGTCTGCCGTGTCGCATCAGGAGCACCATGCTGCGCGTGTTCTCGTTTCCGAGTGGTCCCGCCGATGGAGGATGAAGCACTTCAAACGAGACATCGCCCGCGGTGAAGCGGTCGCCGAATACAACCACGCGCCTCCGAACGCCGTGCTTCTCCAAAACGGCAAGCACCGCCTCCACACCGGGACTTTCCTTGTCGGAAAAGGTCGGCGTCATCGTCACCTGTTCAACGTGAAATCGGCGAAGCAACTCCGGCAAGCCGTTGAAGTGGTCAAGGTCCGCGTGTGAGAGAAACACCTCGTCGATGTGGTAAATTCCGCGGCTCCACAAGTAAGGAGCAATCACTCGGCGCACCGCATCCGGTCCGGCGGTCGTGCCGGTGTCGTAGAGCAACACGCGGCCGTCGGGAGTCTCGATCACCACGCATCCGCCGTGCCCGACAGCGAGGAACGTGACGCGAGCTTCGTCCGAAGGAGGCGGTTGATAGCTCAGAGCCACTCCGAAGAACGTCCACACTCCAAGCGAAACGAAACAGCGCTTCGCCCACTTCCCATCAAGCAGTATTAACCCCGCGACGAGTAGATAGAAACCGACAAGCCACCACATCGGAGGCGCTGGCGAATAGAGGTGACCACCGGGAATGCGGTCGCCAAGATGCACGATCCACTCGCACGCGGAGAGACTCCATTCGGTGATGCGTGCGAACGGCCACCCGATCCACGGGCCAAGCGGAGACACAATCAGGAGCAAGAAACCGGTAATGAGCGCGAGCGCGGTGAGCAGGATGAGCGGCGGGCCAAGAACAACCGCGATTGGCGAAGCAACGTTCTGCCACGCGAGTACAAGCGGAGCATTCGCGATGGTAATAATCGCGCTCACCGCGAACATCTGGCCCACCGCGCTCAGAGCCGCGCGCAGAATCTTTTCCGGAACTCCGCGACTTTCCCTGATGAGTTGTTGCACCGCGGTGACTTCACCCGGAACAAGGCAGCGAGCAACTCCCCAAAGGAGAACGAACACCGCGAGGAACGAAAGCTGACAGCCGAGGGTGAACGGATCGGCCGGGTTCACAGCAATCACGATGATCCAAGCCAGCGCGAAGGCATTCGCGAGGTTGACTGGTCTTCTCAGAATGATTCCGCCACAAACAACCCAGACCATGATTACCGCGCGCAACGCGGAAGGCCGGGCGCCGGTCATGAGCGCGTAGCCGAAGAGGAACAGAGCCACCGCCCACGCGGCATTTCGTCGCCGAACTCCACAGACACGCAACACGAACCACGCGAACCAACCGAGAATTACCAAATGTTGCCCGGAGATGGCCAGAACGTGAATCACGCCGGTGCGAACGTAAGCATCCCACTCCTCGCGATCCAGAGCCGTGCTATCGCCAAGCAAGAGGGCCGTTGCAAGCCCCGCTTCGTCCGGCAGAGCGCGTTGGAGCGCTCGCGTTCCCCATCCGCGGAACATCGCGAGCCAGCCGAACAGCGATGACCGCCAGCCTTCTTCCAGCCGCACGACCGTATCCGCGGAGCGCTTCACACGCAGGTTCGCAGTGATTCGTTGATCGAGTAGCAACGACTTGTAATCACGCTCGCCGGGATTGTGTGGGCCTTCGGGTCGCGAAAGCTGCCCGGTGACTTGCACCTCGTCACCACAATGCAAATCATCGAGTTTCCCTTGCACGGAGATCCTCACGCGGCCACTCGCGGGCCGCCAGCCATCCGGACCTTCCACCGCGAACACGTCCAGTTCACCAGAACTGCTCGCTTCGCGCTGGATTATCAAAAGTGGGTCGTGTTTCGGTGGGCGGAAGCGATCCGGCTCGTCGGCTAGTTTCCCGCGCACGCGAACTGCAATTGGCGAATCCTTTGTGAAGTTGCCGATGTCATCCGGCGCGAATGAGTGGCGATGTGAGTGATGATGCGCGGACCCCAACGCCGCAGCGCAGACGAGCAGCCAACCAAACGCCGCTTGCGGCGAAGCGGTACGCAGAAAGAACCAACTCGCAAGCGCAGCCACCGCCGCGACAAGCCCGACTTCAAACGGAACGCCGATGTAGCGATCTGCCACAAGGCCCACGGAAGCAGCAAGCGCACTCGGCACAAGCGGAGCGCGAGCGAACTCCCGCCACGGCGCTTCGCGCGGCTTTGCCGAAAGGTCATCCGGTAGGGGGAGTGGCGCAGACATCGGCGAATATCCTACACTCTCGATACTTGGCGAACCCACACGTTTTGGTTGAAATGCCAACTATGGATACTGTTCGCGTCAACCTCGGCCCGCGAAGTTACGACATCGCCATTACCAGCGGCGATGCTCTTGGCATCGGTCCGTTCGTGCAAAGTTGCTTGCCGAAGACTTCAGCAGCACTCGTTGTGTGCGATTCAAATACGCAGAATCATGGTCGCGCGGTCGAAGCGGCTCTTGCGGATGCGGGACTGCGAACTGCAATCGCCACTGTTCCGGCGGGCGAATCATCGAAGTGCATGGAGCAACTCGCGAAACTCTACGAGGCGCTCTATGAGTTGGCAGCCGATCGGCAGACGTGCGTTCTGGCCGTTGGCGGAGGAGTGATTGGCGATCTCGCGGGGTTCGCGGCGGCAACATACAACCGTGGGCTTCCGCTAATCATGGTGCCGACGACGTTACTCGCGATGGTCGACTCTTCCGTTGGTGGGAAGACCGGCATCAACCACCCGAAGGGCAAAAACCTCATCGGCGCGTTCCACCAGCCAAGCGGCGTGTGGATTGACCTCGATTTCCTGAAGACGCTCCCGGAGCGCGAATACCTCAGCGGACTCGCGGAGGTAGTCAAGTACGGTGTCATCCTCAATGAGAAGTTCTTCGAGCACCTGGAAGCAAACGCAAAATCGGTCCGCGACCGAAAATCAGACGGCTTGGCCCAGATCGTTGCTCACTGCTGCCGCTTGAAGGCGGACGTGGTGGGAAAGGACGAACACGAAACGACCGGCCTGCGCGCGATACTCAACTACGGCCACACCTTCGCGCACGCCTTCGAGACTCTTGCGGGTTACGGCACGCTCTTGCATGGCGAAGCGGTCGCCATCGGCATGATGTGTGCCGCGAAACTCGCGAACAAGCTAAATCTCGTCGGCGTGGACTTCGTGGAGAGACAGAGGAAGTTGCTGGAAGCTCTCTGGCTCCCCACTGCGCCCCACGCTGAATTCGCGACGGACGAACTCCTCGCGGTGATGAAGCGCGACAAGAAGACCGTCGCGGGGAAGTTGCGGTTCATTCTTCCAACCCGAATCGGCTCGGTGGAACTGCGCGAAGTGCCCGAAGACTTCGTGCGGGCCGTTCTGGAGAACTCATGACGTACTCCGCAACGGCCGAGTGGATTCGGTCGCGCCTCTGGATTGGGCTTGTGGTCGGGTGCGTGCCGTGGGTGGTGTGGATCGGCAGTCTTGCCAAAGGCGGCTGGTACAAGGACGCAGACGACCAACTTGTCGGTCCCGACCACCTCGCGTTCTACCACGCGGCCCACCTCATTCGCGACGGCCAATCACACCGGCTCTACGACTACGAGTGGTTGCAAACGAACAAGTACCAACGCGACCTGATCGGCTGGGAGTATCGCGGATTCAACGCCTATCGCAATCCGCCGTTCTACGCCCTCCTCTACGTCCCCACCGCCGGCCTTTCGTTCTACGCGAGCTTCGTGATCTGGACCGTGATCGGCTTCGCGCTTCTGTGGCTATCCATCTCGCTTCTGCGCCCGGCTCAACCGGGCCGCTGCTTTCTCTGGTCGCTGACGTTCTATCCGGTGTTCGCGACGGTGAGCTTCGGGCAGAACACGTTCATCAGCCTCGCTGTGTTCGCGTTTGTGTATCGCCTCCTTTCAGGCGACCGGCGGTTCGCGGCCGGGTTTGTCGCGGGG
>JAKEEV010000650.1 GCA_022616395.1 Planctomycetia bacterium
ACACCTAAAGTGAACATCTGTCTATGCCAGTTGCCATCCTCGGTTTGCGTGTTTTCGCGGTCCTCGCCTCGCTCACTTGGCGGGGCGTGGGGTGTCCAGTCCCAGCCTCCGCCCTCGTCCAACCGCGGGAAGTTGGCTGAGGTGGGCTGAAAACACTCTGCCCTGCCCCCTGTCCCTACTTGATACTACTGGTCAGGGAGCGGGTCTAAGCTCCACCCGCTCCCTCACGGTCGCGGTTCACCAAGAATCGCTCGCGGACCACACTAAAAGCGGAAGCTCAATCCATCGAACGCGGGGGCCACGTGTGGCGGAAGCGTTCGCACCAGTTCATCGTATTCCATCGTGTGAGCCATGTGAGTCAAGTACGCTTGCTTTGGCTTCACTCGCTCGATTGCTTCAAGTGCCTGCTCGAGACTAAAGTGAGCAGGATGTGGCTTACCCGGTCGCAAGGCATCGATCACAAACACATCCAAGCCTTCCAACAGCGGCCAGCTTCGATCGGGAATCGCGCTCACATCGGTGCAATAAGCAACGTCTCCGATGCGAAAGCCGAACACGTTGAACCGGCCATGCTGAAATGGAATCGGAGTTAATCGTTCTCCCAATACCTCGAAGGGTCGCTCGTCAATTCGGCGCAGTTCGAGCCGCGGAATCATGCCGACCGGTACGTCTTCGCTTCCGGGCGCGAACGCATACGCGAATGCCTGCCGAATGACTTCTTCCACCTCGTCGGTGCAGTAAATCGGCAGCGGGCCGTTGAGCTTGAGTGGGAAGATTCGCAGGTCGTCCAGCCCGAACAGATGATCGACGTGATAGTGCGTGTAAACGACCGCGTGGACGAGCTTCACGTTCTCGCGAAGCAGTTGCAGGCGCACTTCGGGCGTGGTGTCGATGAGAATGTTTCCCGCTTGCGTGCCGATGAGCACCGAACAGCGGTAGCGGTGGTTCTTCGGGTTTGGGGAAGTGCAGACGGGGCAGTCGCAGCCGAGCATCGGCACGCCCATTGACGTACCGGTGCCCAGAAACGTAAACGTGCGCGTGCCAGTGTGCGGGTCCGTGAGTTTCACGCAGCTATTTCACTGGCGACGACGCAAAGCGACAAGGGGAGCTTAGAGTAGTAGGCAGACTCCGTGTGCCGTTGTCTTCATAGTAGTCATCACGCTCCGCGTGATGCCGCCGCGATAGCGGCGGGTTTCTTTCTTCGCTTTCTTCGCTGGCTTCGCTCGCACCATCACGC
>JAKEEV010000651.1 GCA_022616395.1 Planctomycetia bacterium
AGTGGTCCGTATCATGTAGGGAGAACCCCGCAACACATCTCGCCTTTGGGTGCTCTGTTGAAAGGCTGGTTTTGAGTTGGAGTCCCGCCTTTAGGCGGTTCTGAAAACAACAAGACCGGTTAAAGCCGGGACTCCAACAACAACCAGCACACCATTTCGACAGAGCAACTGACAGGCGAGAGCTTCCCTTTCTGGATGGAGAAGGGGGAGCGAGATCCCTGGAACAATCATGAGTGATGGGCATAAAGCGGAGAAAGTGGTCTCGCATGGAGTTGTTGGCCGAGCCATTTCCGCTTCTCCCCGCGAGAGTGGGCGTGAGGCGGAGAAACTCGTTGCGGAGTTGCGGCCGAAGCTCGAACCGTTCTATCGCGCGGTCGAGAGCGTGCTCATCGGCCAGCGTCGGCTGGTCGACGGGCTTCTCATCGGTCTTCTCTCCGACGGTCACGTTCTGCTTGAAGGCGTGCCGGGGCTGGCCAAGACGCTTGCCGTGAGTACAGTCGCGCGTGCTCTACACCTGAAGTTCCATCGCATCCAGTTCACGCCGGACTTGCTGCCGGCGGATGTGATCGGCACGCAGATTTACAACCAGCGCACCGGCGAGTTCACTGTCAAGCAAGGGCCGGTATTCGCCAACGTGGTTCTGGCGGACGAGATCAACCGCGCCCCGGCAAAAGTTCAAAGCGCGCTCCTCGAAGCGATGGCCGAACGGCAAGTCACCATCGGGGAGTCAACGCTGGCGGTTCCGAGGCCGTTCTTTGTGCTGGCGACTCAGAATCCGATTGAACAAGAAGGAACGTACCCACTCCCCGAAGCGCAAGTGGACCGCTTCATGCTGAAGCTGGTGCTCGACTATCCAAGTCGAAGTGATGAACTGGCCGTGATGGACCGCCACGGCGGATTATCCACAACCGCCCTGATCGATCCGGTCCTTGAGGCGGCCGACCTGGAGGCGTTGCGGCAGGCAGCGGACTCGGTATATGTCGATCTGAAGGTGAAGGAGTACATGATTGATGTGATCCGGGCCACGCGCAAACCCGCCGATTACGGACTCGACATGACCGGACTGATTCAGCTTGGCGCAAGCACGCGGGCGGCGATCGCGCTTCTTCGTGGAGCAAAGGCTCACGCGTTCCTCGCGGGTCGGTGGTATGTGGCTCCCGAAGACGTCAAAGCGATCGCGCCGGACGTGTTGCGTCACCGGCTGGTGATTTCCTTCGAGGCCGAGGCCGAAGACCTCCGCTCCGAATCGCTCGTGAAACAAGTGTTGGATCGGTTGCCAGTGCCGTAGGCGAACGGCCGGCGTGAGCCGGCTGGTGGATTGGGCGAACGGCCGGCGTGAGCCGGCTGGTG
>JAKEEV010000652.1 GCA_022616395.1 Planctomycetia bacterium
ACCAGACACTTCATCGGGATCGAAGGGTTCGTCGGGTTCTTGCGGTAGTTCGCGAAGCCGACAACGAGCTTCTCGTAATTCTCCATGATCGCGTAGGGCAAGAGGCCGACCTTGTTCGGTTCCTTCTTCAGGTCGGTGTAGATCATCTTCATCGCGTCGAAGCGGTGAGTGGCGGGGAGTTTCTTGCCGTCGAGGTCTTCCGTGTCGAGGTAGTGGTTCCCTTCCTCTTCGTGGCGGAGGAAACCGAGTTCCTTGTTCTTCCAGCGGTCGGGGTCCACGGAGAAGTGAGCCAGATGCTTTCCGCCGTTGCGGAAGAACGCGGGCACATCGTCCGGTAAGCGCGCGGCCGCGGCTTCGGCAACTGTTTCGTGTCCACCGGACCACCAGCCAGCCGCGAAGCACCCAACGAGCACGCCCACCACCAATACCGCAACCAGACAGACCGCGGTTCGCCGATTCATGATGAACTCCCTGGTTGGCGAACGGCCGGCGTGAGCCGGCTGGTGTTCTTACTCCACCAGCCGGCTGACGTCTCGCCGTTCGCCTGGATAATTGCCCTCCCGGTTATACCGCCTCGCGTGTCGCATCGGGTGTGATTTCCTTGTGAAGCCTTCAATCGCCTTTCGACAGTGGACGATTGAAAAGGATACCCGGCAGGATGTCGGGGGCGCTGGTCTGCTTTTTGTCAGCTTCTTGTGAAACCAGCGCTGGGCATGGAGGTCTGGAATATGCCGCGTGCGGTGTGGGTAGCGGCGATGGTGTGGGTGGCGACTGGAGTCGCGATTCCGGCCGTTTCTCGCGCGCAGCCCGCCCCACTCGAACCAGTTGGCCCTCCTCCTCCATCTTCCACCATCCCCGTAGAACCGCTTCCGCCCAGCGCTCCGACTTCCACGCCCGTAAACCCAACGCGAATCCCCGACCGGCCGCCTCCGTTGCTTGGCGCACCTGTGAGTGTGCCGACTGGTGGGGCAACTCGACCGCCAGCACAACCCGCGCCTTCTCCTCCACCTGTCGCGGCGGGATTTCGCGATCCGCCAGCCGAGAAACCGCCGCAACGAGCAGCGGTGATGGGTGCCCCGAGCGGAGCCACTTTGAGTGGCGGGTCAGCGGCGCCCGCGGCACCGGTTTCAGCTTCCGTCGTCGATTCCGCGATCTCGCGGACGGCTTACAACCCGTCCACGGTCGACCCGGTTAACGAGTTCCTTCACAAGCGGTCGGATTTACCCGCGCGCGACAAGCCAGTGGGCACGGACGGGATCGACTTCGCGAAGCACAGTTCCGCGGGCAAGTTCGGAGACTGGGGGGACAAGCTCGAAGGGATCATCGGCACGCAACCGGGCGGCTGGTTTCGCAGCGACATGTTTGGTGGGTTTATCTCACCGGTGACCAATCCGTTTTTGGCGGAAGACCCGCGGTCGCTCACCGAAGTGAGGCCAATCTTCATTTACCAGAAGATTCCAGACAGTCAGCGGGATTTCCAGGGCGGCAGCGTGTCGTTCTTCGGCACACAGGCCCGGCTTGCGATCACCGACCGCTGGTCGTTTGTGATTAACAAGCTCGGCGGCATTTACCTCAATCCTGGAGGCTCGTCGGCACTGGGAGACGAGACGGGATTCGCGGAACTGTGGCTGGGGCCGAAGTTCACGTTCTATCGCGCGGAAGAAACCGGATCGCTGGTCGCCGGTGGGTTGCAGTTTCAGATTCCGGTTGGTTCGCAGAACACGTTTCAGGACACCGGCTCGCTCTCGCTGGTGCCGTACATCACCTACGGTCAGAATTTCTTCCGTGACTTCCAGTATGGCAGCTTCAACAGCATTCTCTCGACCGGCTACGCCTTTAGCACCACGAAAGCTCGAAGCGATTACTACTGGTTGAGCGCTCACCTGGACTTTGACGTGCTCAACGCGCACCGGTTTTATCCGCTGGCGGAACTCAACTGGTTCCTCTACACGACCAACGGCAACACAACTCCAATCGGTTCGGAAGGCCGCGACCTGATTAACTTCGGCGCTCAGACAAAGGGAACGGGGCTGCTGACAGGCGCGCTGGGCGGTCGGTTCAAGATCAGCGAGTGCGCGCAGTTGGGTGGTGCGTTCGAGATTCCTCTCGCCGGCAAGCGAGATCTGTTCCGCTACCGATTCACGGTCGATTTCATCCTGCGGTATTGAAATCGGAGCCGGAAGCGTCAGCGACGGGGTCTTGAATGCACCGTCGCTGACGCTTCCGGCTCCGATTGAAATACGAAAACCCGTTGCTGACGCTTCCGGCTCTGAAAGATGAAACGCACTTGGCCGCGTGCTCTTCACGAGAGCACGCGGCCAAGTGCGTTGTGGGGATTGGGGCGGTCGTCGAGTTGTGGGTTAGAAGAACAGCCCGATGCCGACGTTAAACCCGTGCAACAGTCGGAACCACTTGGTTCCGTAGGACGGATCGATGTTGCCGAAGTTGAACCCGACCGGTTCGGTCATGTAGCGGGTGTTGTAGAACGTCAGAGCGTTGTAGCCCAAACGCATCTGCACGCCCTCGATCGGATACCACCACAGGTTCAAATGAGCGGTGAGGCTGGGCACCAGGTCGAATCGCTCGCGGCCCCACTTGCTCTGGGTCGTGAGGTCTTCCAACTTGTACTTAGCTCGCATCTTGGAGATGCCCATGTACGCGGCCGCGGTCAGATCGAGGCTCGCCGAGAACCAGTTCCCCAGATACACCTCGTGTCCACACCCGACGAACGCACCGTAGAGGCGCTGAGAGAGGGTGTTGGTGTAAGTCGCGGCGTTCTGAGGCGGTGCAGTGCCGTCGGTGGCGATATCCACCGACCGGAAGTAGAACCGCTCGAAGAACCACGCGAACCGGCC
>JAKEEV010000653.1 GCA_022616395.1 Planctomycetia bacterium
TCGTCTTCGGCTTCCACCAGTCCGCGGCCCATGTAATTGCGCCAGATGCGATTGACGATGGCTTTCGCGAAGTACGGATTGTCTGGAGCCGTCAGCCAGTCCGTGAAGTATGTGCGGCGGTCAATCGGAGAATCTGTCGGGAGTGGGTTGCCGTCAAGCGGCGTGGGTGGCATTGCGATTCCGCGACGCAGATGCAGAGCATCTCCTTCAGCCTTGCTCTGAACGAGCACTTCGCCGGTCCGGTCTCCGTTCTTGAGGCCAACGCGAGAGAAGAGATTCGCGAAGGCCCAGTATTGATCCTGGGTCCATTTCTCCAGCGGGTGATTATGGCACTTCGCGCAGCCGACAGACATTCCGAGGAAGGTGATGGAAGTCGATTCGGCCAGTTCGCTCACATCCTTGTGAAGCACGAAGTAATTTCCGCCGCCGTTGGTGAGCGAGCTGCCGTTGGTGGTGAGGATGTCGCGCGCGAACTTGTCCCACGGCTGGTTGTCGGCCACGCTCTGGCGAATCTTGCGATAGAACGCCCACATCCCCGGCTGTGGCAGCTTGCGGCTGGAAACCAGAAGCAAATCCGCCCACTTGTGCGCCCAGTAATCAACGAAGGCTGGATGATCGAGCAACTTGTCGATGAGCTTCGCGCGCTTCTTCGGGTCGTTGACTTTCAGGAACGCTTCCACTTCCTCCGGCTTTGGCAGAATGCCGCAGGTGTCGAGGAAAGCGCGGCGGATGAACTCCGCGTCCGTGCATTGCTCCGAAGGAGGCAGCCGCAGGAGTTCGAGTTTCTTCAGCACGAGATCATCGATGAAGTTGTGTCGCGGAGATTTCGCGAACACTTCCGCTTTTACATTGTTTGGGTAAGGCGCGGTGACTGTCAGCGTGGCGACCTTCGTGCCGAAGCCGACCGTGATCGCGGACTCGCCATGACCCGTCGGGGAAATCACGCCATCTTCGTTGACGCGCGCGACTAGCTCTTCACTGGACCCAAAGCGCGCCCACCGGGTCGCGTCTTCCGTGGTGCCATCTGAATAGATCGCGCGCACGAGCGCGCGGAACGTCGATTTCTGATCGGCTGGGTGAACGAGAATCGCGGGTGGGAAGACTTCGAGTCGCTCGATATGTGCATCATCGGCTTTCGGGCCAGTTGCGCCGGTCTTGATCCAGTTGAAGAGCAGTTCGTAGTGTGGGGAGCCTTCGTCGAATCGCAATCCGCCTCCGTGAGGAAGAGCGCGTGTGGGTTTCTTCAGCGCGAGGCTCTCTCCTGGTTGTGTCAGATCGACTCGACGAGCGACCGCTTGCCGTGTGAGGACGAACCAGTCCGATTCGGGGTCGAATCCGCGAAGTGAGAGCTTCATCCCACCCTTGCCCGCGAGCGCTCCGTGACACGCCCCCGCGTTGCACCCCGCGCGCGTCAGCGTCGGGATGACGTGATTGCGGAAACTCCATTCGCCCGGTTCTTCCACCTTTACCGCGATCTCGATGGCCTTCTCGCGAATCGAGATCACGACTTTCCCCTCTCCGGCCGCCAGGCCGGTAACCAACCCGTCTGCGTTCACCTTCACGACCTTTGCGGCTGACGAAGAGAACTTCGCCTTGCTTGTGAGGTCCCGGACCGCGCGGCCGTTCTCCTCCTCGACCACGAGAAGCTGCTGCGTCCGATTCGGCCCGCCGATGGTGATTCCAGATGGATACACGCGCAAATCGGCCGCCGAAGCGACCGAAACCGCGACGAGCGAGAGCGCGAAGGAGAGTAAGAAGACCCGCATGGCGGTAGTTCCGGTATGGGTGAATCAGGATCAGGGCCGGGCCGGTTTGCCGATCGGTCCTTGTGAAGTGAGGGCTTTCTCAACGTCGCTCAACACCTTATCCCAACCGGTCACATACCGATGGACTTCTTCAAACAGGCCAGAGAGGAGTTTCCAGTCGGGCACTTTCGCTGCCGCTTCATCGTCTTGGTCTACGAACTCCCACTCCGGCTCCTCCACAACCCAGGAACCGGCCGAAAGACCTTTGGAGTCTTGCAATTGGAGTTGGATGTAGTCAGCCTCGGCGGGTGGGCTGACGTATGAGAGGACGATTCGGGATTCAGGGAGGATGACTTCGTAACTACTCTCGGTCCGAGTCGAGTTCCCTTTCACCCAGGTCACCTGTCCCACCTTCGTTTTCTTGAGCAGGGTTGGAGCCCACTCGCGGAGTTTCGGCTCTGTCAGAAGTTGAATCGGCTTCACCATGATGACCACTCCGGAACGGCGCTTTGACTCTATCTAAGCGGGCATGTAGTTCGAGGATCAATTCGTTCCA
>JAKEEV010000654.1 GCA_022616395.1 Planctomycetia bacterium
AAGAAGCGAAAGCGCGAGCATTTCTGCGTCTTTTGTAGCCGGCCTCTCTGAGGCCGGGCGAGCCGAAGGCTCGCAAAACTGGCAATCTTGAAACTACTGGCACGGTCGCGGCTCGTTAGTCCGCTGCAAGTTACCGCTCTCTACGAGCCGCGACCGCAAGGGAGCGGGTGATTTCTGCGCTAATTGGCACTAAACGGAGGCGGGAAAGGTCTGTCAGCGCGCGCGGCGGAGATGCGCAGGGTGTCAGCGATGGCCGCAGCTCGGCGATCCGCGTGTGGTTCGGCCAACAGCGACTGTTTCAGATGAACTGGCAGCGGAAGCGCATAAGACAGGATGTCGCACACCTGACCGAGCGGCATGTCTCCGTCGAAGAGTTCCTGAAGTTGCTGGCGAGCAGGTGAATCCTCCGCGAAGCGCGGAAGGACTTCACCGGCCAGATCGCGACGGAGTTGGCTCAGCAGAGCCAGATCGCTCGGAGCGGTATCCGGCATCAGTTCCACGCGGGCCGTGCGATAGAGTTTCTCGGCGGGCAATTCCTCCACGATGCGGGCGCGGCAGAGTCCGCGAAGCCGCAGATTATAGCGACCATCGGGCAACTTCTCGGACCACACAATCTCCCCCAGGCAGCAGACCGACTCGATGGCCGGCTGTTCGGGGTTATCGTCGTCTTCGCTCAGCAGCACAAGAGCGATGAGCTTGTCGCCCGCGAGCGCATCGGCGGTCATCTGGCGGTATCGCGGTTCAAAGATGTGCAGCCCCTGGACCACTTGGGGGAAAAGCACGAGGTTCGGCAGTGGGAACAGTCGGGCGATGCCCGAGAAGCCTTTCAGCGGCGTGTCTTCGCTCATGATGTCGTCGCCTGTTCGAGTGTGATCGTAGGCGGCGGTGCGGGCGGTGCGTTCGTGTTTCCCAGCGCGCCGGCCAGGTGAGCTGACATCTGTTCCCAGAACGCATCGATCGCCAAACCCAGATGAACCGGGCGATATGGCTCCATGTACCGCTTGCCGGAGTGATAGAGTCTCGCTGCTCCGGTTGCGTTGTTGCGGCTCCAGTGGTAAGCCGCGACCGCGGCCTGAATCAGCGCCTGATAGAATCTCCGGTTGGCTGATCCGCACTCCTGCCACAGGTCTTCCCAGACCTCGTGAGCCTCGAAGAACTCTCCACGGTTGAATAACTCGATGCCTTTGTGGAATCGAGGATCGACTGTATCGAGTCCGCCGGACATCGTGTATACCGAAAGAAGCCCAAGCGCGAGATCACCGACGTCGGGCGCCGTCTTTTCTCACGATACCCGACATTCCCGATACCCGATATACCCGCAATGATCTTTTCTTCTTCAAAATGCCCGCTGCCGGCTCTTGTGGACTGGTGTCGTTCGCTGCGATACAGCCTCAGCGCGGGTCTCGATCCGGTGCGGATCTTCAAGCAACTGGCAAAGTCCGGTCCGCGTGCGTTGCGGTCGCTGGCCGAAGAGCTGGCCCACAAGCTGGCCGATGGTCAGTCGCTCGAAGAGGCTCTTGAACCGCACCGCGACCAGTTCCCTCCGCTGTTTTTGGAACTGGTCGCGGTCGGCGAGCAAACTGGCCGACTCGAAGACACGTTTCAGGAGTTGGAAGAGTATTACCAGGCCACCTTGAGCACGCAGAGGAACTTCCGCGCGCAGATGGCGTACCCCGCGATTCAGTTCATCGCGGCCGTGTTCATCATCGCCGCCCTGATCTTCATCCTCGGTCTGCTTGGCAGCAATATGGACCCGATCGGCTTTGGGCTGACCGGCACCACGGGCGCGCTGATCTTCCTGGGCGTCGCGGGCGCGTTCGTGTTCGGAGTGCTCCTCCTGTTCAAGCTCTCCGCTGACAACGTCCGGCTGCGCTCGAAGATGGAAGGAATGCTCCTCATCGTGCCCGGCTGGGGACCGGCGTTACTGGCGTTCGCGGTGTTGCGGTTCGCGGTGGCTCTCCGGATGTGCGCCGAAGCCGCGCTCCGAGCTGAAAAGACGATGCACTACTGCTTCCGCGCAACAGCGAACTCCGCGTTCCAGAAGGGAGAAGAGCGCGCGGTGGCGGTTGCCAAACGCGGAGGCGAACTCGTCGAAGCGATTGATGCTTCAGGCGCTCCGTTCCCGGCTGAGTTTCGAGAAACTCTCCTGATGGGCGAAGAGACCGGCAACATGTCGGAGGTGATGGAACGACTGGCAAACCGCTATCGCGAAGAAGCCGAACGGCGGCTGCGCACCGCGGCTCAGTACACCAGTTGGGCGATTTACGGATTGGTCGCGCTGATGATTATCTTCTTCATCTTCCGCATCGCCAGTACCTACATCGGCGCTCTCAACGCCGCCTAATGGCAACTTTGAAGTTATTCGGCTCCATCCGACGGTGGTGGCGGAACGTGATACTTCGGCACCACCACAGCCACATCACACAATCCCCACGGTGTTGAACCGCTGAGCTTGTCGAGAATCGAGCCGCTTCCTTTGCGCTTGAGCGTTGCGGTTTCGACTATCTCCAGGCTTGGCGGGAGCGTGTTCTTGAAGCCCTGGAGTGAATCGCGATGCGTGAAGAGGATGACTGTTCGCGGGCGGTGGTGGCAATCGACCATGAGCTGATTCACGCTCTTGGTGCGTACATTCCGCATGTCGGAGCGATCCTTGTAGAACGCGAGCGAGTCGCAGTGTCTCGGGAAGCACACCACAGCCACATCGGGGTCATCGACAAACCGCTCGACCAACTCCGGCCGACCATACGGCGAACGCTCTTTCGCATACCACGGAACGCCGACATGATGAAGCATCAGCAAGAGCGCAGCCATTCCGCCAACCAGAATCCGGGTGCGTAAAGCAAAGTTCCAGTTCGTGCGTGCAACGAACTCGCCCACCGCCAGACACAGGAACGGATACGCGGGGAGAATGTACGTTGGGAGTTTGCTTCCAGAACAACTGAAGAAGAACACGCACCACAACCCCGCGAGCAACCAGAACCCGCCGGCTGGTGAGAAAGTAGTAGTAGGCCGACAGGCTGGCAACGTGTGCCGGTCTCCTCCAGAGGCAACGGCACACGGAGTGTGCCTACTACTTTCGCCGCGAAGCAGCTTCCAGAAGTACGCGGCGAGCAGGATCGTTCCCGGCAACAGCCCCGCGAGGAGAATCGGAGCGTAATACCACACCGGTTGCAGGTGGTCGAACGGTTGCAGGAACCGCATCACGTTGTGTTCCCAGAAGAAGTGCTTCAGGAACTCCGGCTGCTGCAAATAGATCGCGACATACCACGGCAAGTTCACCGCGAACACGATTCCGAAGAAGACCGCGTACCAGTACCAACGAAGGCGAGCGGGGCTTCCGTGAGCGTCGAGGCGTAAGCCCGACGGTTTCGGTTCGTCGAGGCGTAAGCCCGACGGTTTCGGTTCGTCGAGGCGTAAGCCCGACGGTTTCGGTTCGTCGAGGCG
>JAKEEV010000655.1 GCA_022616395.1 Planctomycetia bacterium
AACTCCGCGGCGCGCTTGCTGACCTTCACGGTGTTTTCGTCGTTACCCATCAGGAAGAAGACGTCGAACCCCTCCATCCGCCGGTAGCGAGCCTGCACATCGGCTCCGAGCTTCTCGAACGCTGTGCCGATGTGAGGCCGGCTGTTCGGATAGTCGATTGCGGTCGTCTGAAACCACTTGCGGGGCTGGTCGGTCACGGCGCTTCCTCCTTTGCGATGTAGCCTTTTTACAGACGCGCAACACGCGGAGGAGGTTCAGTAGATGTCCCACTCTCCGAACCGCTCGCGGATGCGCTGTTGAATCTCCTCGGAGAGGTTCCGCACTCTGCCGGAGGTGATCTTCACGCTGACGAGTTGGGCCATGTAAGGAGAATCGAGGAACGCTTCCGCCGAGACATCGGTGAGAGCGATCCATTGCATCCGCAGTCGTTCCAGGTTGCTCAGGTATTCGCATCGAACCAGAGCCAGCATTCCGCGTTCCGTGATCGGTCCTGTGCCACCGCTCCATACGCCGAGCTTGCGGACAAGTTTCAGTTCACTCCACGTCACGAATTCGATCAGGTCCGCGTCGGTGGCTGGCTTGATGTTGAACTCACGCAACGGAATTCGCCCGGCGAACGTGGGTCGTGCGGTTCGGATGATTGTGCCGGGACCGGAAACCGTCAGCGGAAATCCGCGCGACCAGTTCGCCCACTTCAGCCACGGTCGGGAGCCGCTCCGCGTCGGCCACACGGCGACGACGGCTGGTTCCAGTTCACTCTCGCGCGCGGCGAGCCGTTCACGTTCGGCACCAGCGCCGCGTGCGAGCGCCACCTGCACGCGAATCAACTCCGCCCACGCGGCATTCACGCTTCCGCCCTGCTCGTCGAGCCAGTCGGCGAACACCAGACGCGGAGTGTCCTCGTCGGGTTGATCGCAGATGGCGCGGAGAAAGGCTTCTTCGTCATTCATGGCGAATCAATTCCGTAAACGGTTTGCAAGTACGCTTACCACCATCCGGCGTTGTGCCCTCCAAGCCGCATGCGCATTTGCGCGGAGATTTCGTTCCCCCAGTCAAGGAGTCGAACCTGCCGGTAGAGGTGGGAATGAATGAACGCGGTCATCCCTTCATCTCTCGAACGTCGGGATCGGGCCGAACTGGACGGGAATGGGTGTGAGCATCGCACCGATTTGTTGCGCGACCGACTGACTGATGATCGAGAATGGAGCGCCCGTATCAAAAAAGCAATACGGGTCGAGCCAGTTCGACCCACCGATCTGAACGTGAAGAGAATGGCGGAAGGTGGTGAAACGGTTACCGGGCGTTAGCTCGTACTCTGTCTGGACGGCTCGGAGTGGAAACCACGGCATTGTTTACCACCGAATAGGAACACGGGTTTCCAGTGGGGCGATCTGCACGACACACACGTCGTTGACCGGGAGTCCGAGTTTCTCCGCTGCCCGCGCCCGTACTTCGGCTTCATCGTCACCAACCTCGATTACCTGATTCGGCAGCGCGACAACGTACTTGCCGGGATACTTCTGGGCCAGTTCGGGGTCATACATTGCCCAACCACCACCTGGTGAGGTCTGGTTCCACTCGCCCAACATGATGAATATCCTCCACGAACAGTGCTGTGCGAACCTCGCTGCATTTTACCGCCCTTGCGAAGCGTGTGCGATCCGGATTCGTCATCAGCTTGCGCGCGAGAGGAACGGAAACCGCGCCCGGAATCGCTTGCGCACAGGCGGAGCCAGTTCGTCCGAACCCAGCCGCAAGACGGAGAGCGACGTCAGATGCGAAGATGTGAGGAGTTGCTCCGCGAGCCAGTCGCGGAGTATGACTTCGTCGGCATAAAGATGCGTTACGCGTGCCATCCACGGGTGGCGGTGGCACAAGCTCGCGAGGCTCTGCGCGTTGGCGGGGCGGAGAAAGAGTTCGCGGACTGGTGCGAGGCGGGCAAGCCTCGCCCCGTGCTTGTTAATCACGGTCGCCGGCAAGTGGAAATACTCGACGAACCCGCGACGGAACACCCATCCGCCCCACTGACCCTTCCTGCGTTCCAGCACCTTCGCCAGCGGTGCGACCCATTCGTCTTCATGTGCGATCAGCAAGTCTCGCTGACGGAGTTCAAGCGCGCAGCGACGTTCGCGGTCGGCCACTCCGCGCGCCAGTTCAATCTGAACGCGAATGAACTCGGCCCGACCGGGCTGGTCGTTCTCGTCGAGCCAGTCGGCCATCGCCAGCCGGAGCGTATCGTCCTCCGGCTCCGCGAGCAGCGCTTGCAGAAATGGGTTATCGGGCGTCATACGCAATCGCATGGATTCGTTTCGGTCTGCGGCGGGTTCCGCAAATCCGAATTCGTACTTGACTTTTGTACAGTAATAGCGCATACTGGAGGAGAGGGAACC
>JAKEEV010000656.1 GCA_022616395.1 Planctomycetia bacterium
ATGCCGCTGGCCGACTGAAACGAATGACGAGCGACGGTGAGACGGTCTCCCCAAGCAGCCCGCGGATTGGATTCCGCGGGCTGTGTTCGTTTCAGGCCGAAGATTGTAGTCCTCACGCTCCGCGTGAGGGGCGAGCGCAGCGAGCAAGAAGAAACTCGACGCTTCGCGTCGGCCTCACGCTCCGCGTGAGGACTACAATCAAGCACCGGTCGGCGGAGCGCGATGGCGACACTCGTCGCCCTTCGGTAAACTGACAATCAGTCGTTCCGAAGTTTCAGGTTTCAAGTTCCAGAGTTCCAAGTAAAAAACAACAGACTTGGTGCTTTGTGTTTCGGACGAGAACTGCGACCCCCGAGCGTCTCCAGGTTTTCAACTTGAAACTTGGAACTGCTGGAACTTGAAACTCCCGACGCTCTCTGCCCCGTATCTCTTTCCCGAACGCTAAATGGCCGCGTCTCCGTGGTTGGCACTGCGACAGGCTCGCGAGGCGGTGACCGCCCAGCGACCGGAGGAAGCTCACCGACTGATCGAACCGCTTCTGGTCGAGGGGTATCGACGAGCGTACAAGCTGGCGCGCGAGGTCGTCAAAGCCTATGTGACTCGCGCCCGACGCGCGCTCGATCAACACAACCCGGACAGTGCCTGGCGCGATCTGCTCGCCGCCGAATCACTCAACACCGGCGAGAAGGTGGTCACCGAACTTCGGCAGACGCTTTCAAAACTCTCGCTGGTTCAAGCCAAGGCAATGCTCGAAGCCGCTCGACCCATCGACGCCATTGATCTCATTGCCAAACTCCGCGACCGAGGCGTGAGGTACCCCGACCTCGAACAACTCGAAATCAGCGCCCAGGACTGGATTCTCGCGGCCGAACTGGCGGACCGAGGAGAGTTCCTGCGTGCCGCGGCCGAACTCGACCGCATCGCGCCCAAGCTCCTCTGCCCAACGACCGGACTTGAACAGTTCCGCGCTCAGGTCGAAGACCGCCACACGCGCTTTTGCGAAGCAGTCGCCCGTCTCTACGATGCGGCTGAAGCCAAACGCTGGCGCGAGGCGGTCGCCATCGCGGCCGAGGTGCTGGTTGTCGCTCCCGATCATCGCGAAGCAAAAGCAATTCGCGGAAAGGCGTGGGTGGTCGCGGCCCCGGAAACAACCGAGTTCGTTCCCTTCCTGGAAGATGGCAAATCAAACGCTCGCTCCGTGGGCGTTACGGGGGAAGTGCGAACCGACACTCGACTCGACTCCGCTCGAGCACCGTCCTCGCTCTCCAACACGATTGTCCGACCGATTGCGGTTCCCGTTTCCCCACTTCTGTCTTCCGCGGGCGGTGTCGCCATGCCCAAACGCTTTTTGCTCTGGGTGGACGGAGTCGGCGGGTATCTGGTGTGCCTCTCCAGCCGAGTCACCTTCGGCCAGGCCACCGCGGAAGGGCCGGTGGACGTCCCGCTGTTCGCTGATGTGTCGCGAACGCACGCCGAGGTGACACGCGACAACGAAGGGTACGTGATCGAATCCGCGCGCCCCGTGCGCGTCAATGGCAGCGATGAAAAACGCGCGGTGCTTGCCAGCGGCGACCGCGTCACACTGGGGGCAAGCTGTCAGTTCGTGTTTCACAAACCGGTGGCGGTCAGTTCATCCGTGAGGCTCGAATTGACAAGCGGACACCGGTTGCCGGTCGCGGTCGAGGGAGTCATCCTGATGGCTAACGAGTTGATGTTAGGGCCGGGGCCAGAAGCTCATATCCTGCTTCCCCACTTGTCGGCCCCAGTGCTGATTTATCGCTCGAAGGACGGGCTGGGTATTCGCGTTCCGGAGACCAGATTTACCATCGACGACCGCCCTTGCCTCGACCGAGCCCCACTTCCATTACCCGCGGTCGTCGCCGCCGACTCATTCACCTTCGCCGTCGAACCGGTCGCGGGGCGGCTTTAAAGAAGTGATCAGTGAACAGTGAACAGTGATCAGTCAACGTGGTCTTATGACCGATAACTGATAACTGATGACTGATAACTGATTACTGATTACTGATTACTACCGTCGCGGTAGCAGGTCCGGCAGGTTGGCGATTCGCACCGCGGTGACGGCCATCACCTGAGCGCCCTGAATCAAGTTCGGCTCCTTCGCCTTGTCGAAGGTGTCGCTTTGCGAGTGGTGAGTCAGTCGGTATCCCTCCATGTCTTGACGACACGCGAAACCCGGCACGCCCTCCTTCTCGAACGGCAGGTGGTCCGTGCCTCTGATTCCGCCCGTGTCGAGTCCCTTCCAGCCGTCCACGGTCTTGAGCGTCTCCAACTGCGGTTCCAGCACCGGAAGGACATTCTTGCGGCCTTGCAAACCGAAGCCCACCACCTTGCCCGTTCCCGTGTCGTGAATGAGCGCGACCGAGTGTTTTGGCAAATCGGCCTTGTACTTCTCAACGTACTTCTTCGACCCCCACAACCCCTGTTCCTCTCCGGTGAATAGACAGAACCGGATCGTTCTCCTCGGCCGCTGACCGTTCTTGGCAAGGAGCGAAATCGCCCGCGCTGTTTCCAGCACGATGCAACTCCCGGTGCCGTTGTCGGTGGTGCCACTCGCCAGATCCCATGAATCGAGGTGAGCGCCGACCACTACGATTTCATCCGGCTTTTCGCTTCCGCGAATTTCCCCGATTGTGTTGTAAACCGTGATTGGGCCGGGAATGAACTTGTTCTCGATCTCCACTTCCACCCGCGTGACTTCCTTTTCGCGCGATGCGAGCCGATAGAGCAGCGAGTAGTGTTCGTGGACCATGAAGACGAGTGGGAAGCCCTCTTGCGCCGTGATGCGATCCCCGCGACCCCAGTTACCGGTTGTGACGAGTAGCCCGTGTGGCTTCCCCGCGTCGGAGACCGCACACGCGGCCCCTTCGTCCTTCAGAAAGGCTAGCAACTCGGCCGCGAACTGGAAACCCGGCGGCTGTTCTTCGCGCACCCATCCTCCTCCGCCGATGTCGTCGCTCGGGTTGTCGAGTTTCGACGGTTCCTTCTTCGGTTCATCCTTCTTCGGTTCATCCTTCTTTGGTTCGTCCTTGGGGGTTTTCTTCGCGGGGACGGGATCCTGGACCGGCCTCACGGTCGATGGTGCCGACAGCAGCACGACCGCGTTCTTGAGCTTCCCCTTGTAGGCTTGCAATTCAGCTTTCGTCTTGGCCTTCACGATCATGACATTGCCGGTCACCTTGCCCTTCGTGCCCGGCGCCCATCCGCGTGATGCAATCGTCAGCGCGTGCCCGGTGTCCGGTTCAAGGAGCTTCATGGTGGCCTTTCCGCGTTGCCAACCGACGGGAATTTCCCACGGCTCCATCCTCACGTTCTCCAGACCGTAAGCCTTCATCTTCTCCGCGGTCCACTTGTTGGCCTTCTCCATGTTTTTGGAACCGGTCAGACGCGGGCCGATGAAGTCGGATACGTATTGCAGGTTCTTCATGATCTCCGAGCGAGTCTTGATTTCAGCGATGAGCATCCGGTCCACATCGCCCGCCGACCATCGCGGAGCTGGTGCGACTTCCAGCGGAGCAGCGGCCCGAGTCGGCTTGCAAAGGAGCAAGCACAACCCGCCGAGCATGGCGGAGAGCAATACGCGAGAAAGCGGGATACGCAGCGACATGATGAACCCCAGATTGTTGCGAGTGAGAAGAAGGGAGAAGGTGTGGTGTATTGTGCGCGTCTGGAAGAGCGGAAACAACGGTGTGATTCCTCTTTCACGGCGCTCTGGGCGAGTACGGAGCAGCGAATCAACTCCAACTGGGGGTGAGCGTCTTTGTTGTCGGTAGCAACCCAGCCGGCTAACGCCAAACGCGATTCCACCGACAATCGAGACGCTCACCCTGATCCGACCTCCCCCCGCCACCCCCCTGCTTTTCTCCTCTTATCGTTTTTCCCAGGATTTGTGGGGTTTGGTCACTTGGCGGTGCAAAGAGGTGGCCGTTATGGCCCCCAACTCCTTGAAAAGCTGGGGTTCTCGAAGGGGAGGGGGTGGCCTTTATG
>JAKEEV010000657.1 GCA_022616395.1 Planctomycetia bacterium
AATCGTCAAAGCCCTGACGGTGGAGCGTTCGCCGAAGCGGACGCTTGCCTTCCCCGGCCCACGGCACGCGATCTTCTCGCCGGACGGGAGTGAAATCTGGGTGGCCAATGCGAGGCTCTTCACGCGATACCCAACGATCGGGAACACGGTCGCGATGAGCTTCCACCAGCGCAAGGGAGGCGACGGCCTGGCCGCAGCGTTCACTTCAGACAAGCAGTTCCTGCTGACCTTCCGAGGAGAGCGCGACGACCGGGTTCTTGTGCGCACACTCCCCGATGGAGGCGAACACGCGGCGATCAATGCCCGACCGGGCGACCCGCGTTTCTGGACTGCTGCACCGGAGGCCGCCTGGGTTGCCGTGGTCGATCCGCGCCCCAATCACAAGCGAGTTCGTGTCGTCGATGGCGAAACCGGCAACGAGCGATTCGTGCGTGAATTCGAGGATGTCGTCGGCTGCATCGCTTCCGCACCGGATGGCAACACGCTGGCCATCGGCATGCAGGACAGCGCTCGCGGGCCGAATAACAAGATCGTGCTCCTGGACGCCATCACGGGAGAGCGTTTGTTTACGCTTCCCACGCAGAAGAAGCCAATCACCGCGATGACCTACTCTGCGGACGGCCAGTTCCTCGCCGCGGGATTCAACGGAGTTGTGCAGCTCTGGGACGTGCGAACGCGCGAACTGGTGCGTTCCATTACCGGATTTGAACGGGTGCTGACCTGTCTCGCCTTCTCGCCCGATGGGAAACGACTGGCAGCCGGGACGCGGGATGGTCATGTCTGGGTGTGGAACCGCGAGACTGGCAAACACACGCAACTCATTGCCGTGGGGAGTCGAGTCGTCCGATCAGTGGCATTCAGCCCGGATGGTCGGCAACTGGTGACCGTCGCGAACGCGGCTCCGGTTGCCGTCTGGGACATCATCGAGCCGCCAGCCGCAAACGAGCTTTAGCAATCCAAAGCGAAGGCCAGGTTAACGAGTCACGAGGGCAAGCAGTAGCCCGACAAGCGCTGCCGCGCTGAAGACCACCGGCCAGCGCCAGCGATACAACCATCCCGGGTTCGTGGCGGGTTCGGAAGTGGGCGGGTGGGAAGTAGCAGGTTTGGAAGTGGTTGGTTTGGGTGTGTCAGCTTTGGAAGCTGGTCGCTTCTGTTTCGCGGCACGCTTGGGAACCCGGACTGCCGGTCCATTCCGGAGCGGTGGAGTCTCAAACGCCAAATCGTCTCTCACGACAGCAGGCGGAGGAGTTTCATCGAAGACTGGCTCGGCCATCGGCGGGTCCGCGACCGAGTTCAACGCACTCGGCATCGGTGGAGCGGGAGGCACCCACATCACCATTTCGGTAACGACTTTCGCGGCTGTCTGGTAGCGATTCGCCGGTTCGGGGGCTGTCATCCGCTGAAGGATCGACATCAGTCTGGTGAAGTCGCCCTTGTCGTTGGCTCTGGGAGGAGGAGTGTCGTTGCTAATCCCGACGCCGGGTGTTGGATGGCGGCCAGTCGCGGCGAAGTAGAATGTGGCACCGAGCGAGTAAATATCCGCCCGCGCATCGACCGTATGGCTGTCTTGGACTTGCTCCGGAGCAGCATACGCGATGTTACCGAGTCGAGCGCCCCGAGTCAGTTCCTCTTCCGCATCGGCAAAGAGCGCAAGCCCCAGGTCGAGTACCTTCACCACCCCATCCCGGTCGATCATGATGTTGCTTGGCTTGATGTCCCGATGAACAAGCCCGACCTCATGAGCGTGCTGAACTCCCAGCGCTGCCTGTCGCAAGTAGTCCGCCAATCGCCGTGCTGGGAGCGGACCTTCCTTGCGAACCAGATCCTTGAGGCTGACTCCGTCGATGTACTCCATTGTGAGGTAATGGACGTTCCCTTCATTCCCCAGATCGAGCGCGTGGACGACATTCGGGTGGTTCAGAGCCGCGGCCGCACGGGCCTCGCGGAGGAACCGCTGGAATGCAACTTCGTCCTTCGCTCGCCGCTCCTGGAGAACTTTCACCGCCACTCGTCGGCACATGTCCACATGCTCGCACAGGTAGACCACACCCATGCTCCCGTTTCCGATTCGCGAGAGAACCTTGTAAGGGCCGATGAAAAACGGACGCGATTTCCCCGCCAGAAGAAGCTCGGCCTGAAAAGCAGTGAGTACACCGTCCTTCACCATCCAGTCGGCGACTTGCTTTGGAGGTTGTGGGTCGGCGGCCGCGCGCAAGCGGTAGCCGTCCAGCTCGTCGAGCGCCATCAGGCGGCTCTTCTCGACGATGGCCAAGAAGTCATCCGTGCTCGCCGGGGCAGGCATGGAAGGTCTTCCAGACAGGTTTCGGGCGACTCCCTAGTAAACAGGTAGCTCGTTCTCTCGGCTGATGCCAAAAACTCTCACTGAATCCGCGAGTTCGTCCGCGGTTTGGGTTTCACCCGGAAGGGAACTCGCTGTCATCGTGTTGATTGTCTCAGCGGGAAGTAGATTCTTCACGCCACGCCTGAGAAGTCAGTTCGCGGTTCATTCCCACTCTCCACTGCTTGAAGCTGGGCCTTCCTCGCGCCGCTTGTCACATGAACCAGTTCCCTCGATCTTCTTCGTGGCCTCTGACATCTGTCCGGAGTAGTTAGATGGGTGCAATGCCGTCCAACCCCACACATCTGCTGCGCATTGGTCCGCTCATGATGTGGGCCGGTGGGTCGGTCGTCGCGGTCGTGTTGCTCGTGTATCTGCTCTGCCTCGAAGCCAGACCGGAGAATGCCCAGACAGATCGCCCGCTGCGCGTCTGCTGTGCCGCGGCGCTCAAGCCAGTGCTTCAGGACATCGCCACGGAGTACGAACGGGAGACTGGTCAGCGCATCGAATGCGAGTTCGGCGACTCCGGGCAGATGTTGACCAGCTCGATAGTTCGCCCGGACAGCGATTTGTTCCTGCCGGCCGACGACAGCTTCATCCGGCTTGCGCAAGAGAAGGGATTGGTCGCGGAGGTGTTCCCCATCGGTCGGATGCGCGCTGTGATACTGACCCGGCCGGGCAACCCACTTGGCATTACCAAGCTCGATGATCTTCTGAAACCGAAGGTGAAGGTGGGGATCGCAAACCCTGATCGTGCGGCAATCGGGAAGGTCGTTCGTGACCACCTGCGCAAACAAGCGAACTGGGACGCGCTTTCTGGGAAGCTCACCACACTCCACGCCACAGTGACCGACTCAGCGAACGCCGTGCAACTTGGTGGTACGGACGCGGCTATTGTGTGGGACGCGGTCGCGTTCAATTACTCGGAGCTTGTCACTGTGCGCGTGCCGGAACTCGATGGCGCCATCGGGCGTGTGGAACTGGCTCTCCTCAAGAGGTCCCCCGCGCCAGCCGCGGCTCGGAGATTTGCGTTGTATCTGACCGCGCGTGACAGAGGGTTGTCAGTCTTTCGAGCGCGAGGATTCCCGGACCTGGAACCGGGCCGTGTGTGGGAGCCGGAGAGTCAACCGTGAGCGCGATTCGCGACCGCGGGTCCGACCGCGGATTCTACTTCGCTCTGGTCATTCTCGGCGGTATGTATGTGCTGCTGATTGTTGCCTTACTCGTGGCCGATGTGTTATTCACCAGCCCCGGTTCGATTCGCGATACACTGCGTGAGCCGTATATCCGCTCCGCGATCCGGCTGAGTTTCCTGACGAGTACGCTCACGACGATCCTGGCGATGTGGTGCGCTGTGCCGCTTGGCTATCTTCTGGCGCGCGCGAACTTTCCCGGAAAAGTGGTCGTCGATACGCTCCTGGATGTGCCCATCATGCTACCTCCGTTGGTTGTGGGCATCAGCTTGCTGATCCTGTTCCAACTGCCGATTGGACGGGCAACCGAGCGGCTGATTCCGGTGACGTATCATATCCCGGCAATCGTGTTGGCGCAGTTTTCGGTTGCTACGGCCT
>JAKEEV010000658.1 GCA_022616395.1 Planctomycetia bacterium
CACATTCTGGAGCAACCGGTTGATTGCATCGGCTACCATCGCCGCCTTCGTCTGCCCGCCTCCGCCAACGAACGGCTCACCCATCGACCTGGACTGATCGATGAGAAACAACAGACAGGCCGGGTTGGTTCGACTGATCTGGGCACTGTAGGGCATGACCGACTGGAGTGTTTAGATGTCGGAGCCTGAGACAACGGTTGTCATCCACGATAGCGATTCTCGGCGCCGACTCCAGAGTGTTCTGGTCTCCTGTTGCGCGGGTATTCGATCTGGCCCAGCTTGTTGACGGGGTAATCGCCATGCTCGCCGATGAGCAGGACGGTGTCACAGGCGAGTGCCTTGCCGCCAAGCGTGAGGGCTTCGCGGATCGTCTTGTGGATGGGGATCTTGAACTTGCGGGCGACCTCGTCGGTCCGGTCCCCTTCGGGCACCCGCTGGTCTGCGTAAAAGGACATGACATCCATGCCCGGATCGACGATCTTTCCGTTGAAGAGGTACGGCTGGAGAAAGTTCTCCAGGATGTTTTGCGCGTGCGAGCGGTGCCGGAACACGGTGTAGATGGCGGCCACCTTGAGGTGCCGGGGAGCGGGATCAGCGCTCCACAGGTCCGGCCCGAATACGGCAGCGGCGGATGCGCCAGAAGCGATCGGCGGGAAAGCGTATTCGTGACACGTTCTCGCGAGCCAAAAGGATTGCCTTTGTTGTACGATCCTTGCTGCGGGTCAGGTCGCGTCGATACTGTCTTCTTTTTGGTCCCACTGGAGGGCGGATGATGACCATCAACCGTCGAACGTTTCTCGCCGCGGGCGGCGCGGTCGGCATTTCTGCCGCTGTGCCTCGCGTGCGAGCGGACTGGCAGCCGAGTCAGCGCTACCCGGACCCGCTTATCAAGATCATCGACCCGAGTTTCGCCAAGTACCGCCTGAACCTCGCCAAGGTCGAGCGGATCGCCACCGGCATGCGGTGGGCCGAAGGCCCTGTCTGGTTCGGGGATGGCCGATTCCTCTTGTGGAGCGACATCCCCAACAACCGCATGATGCGCTGGGACGAGGAGACCGGAGCGGTGAGCGTTTTCCGCAAGCCGGCTAACAACTCCAACGGCAACACACGCGACCGGCAAGGGCGACTGCTGACTTGCGAACACGACGCCAGGAGGGTAACCCGCACCGAGTACGACGGCGCGATCACCGTCATCGCCGACAAGTTCGATGGCAAGCCGCTCAACTCGCCGAACGATGTCGTGTGCAAGAGCGATTGCTCGGTCTGGTTCACCGACCCGCCGTTCGGCATCCTCGGCCACTACGAGGGGCACGCCGCCAAGCCGGAGTTGCCGACGAACGTGTACCGGTGGGATCCGAAGTCCGGGAAGCTGGCGGTTGTGGCGGGAGATGTGGACCGGCCGAACGGTCTGGCGTTCTCGCCGGACGAGTCGAAACTCTACATCGTCGAGGCCGGCGTCACCCCGCGCGTGATCCGCGCTTATGACGTGACCGACGGCACGCGGTTGGGCAAGGGTCGCGTCCTGACCACCGCTGAGGAGAAAGGCACGCCTGACGGCCTGCGCGTGGATGTGGACGGCAACCTGTGGGTCGGCTGGGGCATGGGCGCGGAGGGACTCGACGGGGTGGCGGTGTTCAACCCGGCCGGGAAGCTGATCGGCCGCATCGACCTGCCGGAGCGATGCGCGAACGTGTGCTTCGGCGGCCTGAAGCGCAACCGGCTGTTCATGTGCGGGAGCACGTCGGTGTACTCGCTGTTCGTGAACACGCAGGGCGTCGCCGGGGGGTGAAGCCGCGAAGTAGGTGCCCTGAGCTTGAGCGGCACCAGATCGTAGACATCATGCTTTGCGTGATGGTTTTCAGTGTAGTCCTCACGCTCCGCGTGATGTGTCTTTCTCTTCTTCATAGTAGTCATCACGCTTTGCGTGATGGTCGCGACCGCAGCCAAGACAATAACCCGCCGCTTCGCGGCGGCATCACGCGGAGCGTGAGGACTACTATGAAGCCCGCCTCGGCTCGCGGCACCTACTTCAACCGGGGCATCGACTCCAGTGCTGAAACGTCGGCCCCTTCGGATCACTTTCCCGGCGGGCCGCCGAACAGCGGGATGCGGCCGTCGACACCGACGCGCCAGGTCTTCGCGTCGAAGGGAATGGCCCCGATGTCTGGTTTGTCTGCGTCCGACGCGCGCAGCGGGTCAGGCCACTTCTCCGGGATCGGCTGACCGGCGTCGATGGCCGCGCTGCCCTTCGTTAGGCGAAGGTCGGAAGCCTCGTTCACGTCTTCCGGAAGTTTCATGAACTTCGGGTCCGCGACAATGTCGTTTGTGGTCCATCCTGGCTCGTAGAACTCGCGGCTCGCCTTGAACAGCGGAGAGGCTCGGAGTTTCGCGAACGGGTTCGCCTTGCCGGTCGGCCCCTCCTTCATCCCCCAAAGGATGTTGCCGCCTTCACGCAGGCGGAACGCCTCCTTGCCGAGGATCACCGCGCCGGGCACGCGGTCGGCTTGCACGAACAGGTTGTTGAACACGTCTCGCTCGGAATTGCGGAAACCCACCGCGCCGAGGCCGAAGAGGAAGTAGTTGCGAAAGACCGGCTCCTGCCGCAGGAACGTGTTGTGGTACACGCGCATCACCGCGTGCGTCGGGCCGCCGTGGTCGCTGATGAGATGGCCCTCCGCTCTCAAATACGAACCGGTCGCGTCGGGTTCGCTTGGCAAGTGGTAGTAGACACCGGCGCGCTGGTCGAAGACGTTGCGATAGACGTACACGCCCGAATCCGCGTCGTGATCCACCGGCGATTCGTCCTTGTCGATCTCGTGCTGCTGGAACACACCGAGGCACGCCCCGATGCGGTTGTGATGAACGTGGATCGTGTGCCAGCGGAGTTTCGCTCCACACTCCAGGCCGTCGTCGTTGAAGTTGTCCACGAAGTTGTGATGGAAGCGGAGGTTCTTCGCGAACCGGAAGAACGCGAAGTCGTGGTCGTCGGTGAACTCGCAGTTGGCGAACTCGATGTCCTCGTTCACTGGCTGGTTGTTCTGCAACACGATCTGATAGCTCGCTGTTCCACGATACTTCATGTGGGCACGGCCCGACCACGGAGCAGCCAGCCCGCGAAACGCCGAGTGCGTGACGCGGATGGTCTTCGACGCGTTCACCAAGAGCGCTGGGAAGCCCCCGTGGACGCTCAGGTGATCGAGGTGAATGCTCTCCGAACCGTAGACGTGAATCATCGGGCTGCCGGTCGCGCCGCGAAGCACCAATCCTTCAATGCGAACGTGCTTGATGCCGCTGATTCGCAACACGTCGTCGCCGAAGCCGACCGCGACGACCAGCGGTAACTTGCGGGGATCAGTTTCTCCTCGGTAAGCACGGTTACCCAACCCCGCGAGCTTGTGGTGGGCAAGCCGGATGTGAATGCGGTTCGTCTCGCGGTTGAACCACATCCCCGGCCCGCAATACACCTCCCCGCCCTTCTTGTCCTTCTGCCAGAGTTCGTTGGTTGACCGCAGGTCCGCCGCCGTGCGGTAACCGTGTAACGGGACGAGCGAATCCGCGAAGTGCCCGAGCGCAATGGGTCGCTCGTCTTCGATCCCCCACATTGGCTCCCAGGACGCGGGGAGGAACTGATGAGGAACCTTGCGGTCGCCGGCGTGCGGATAGGTCTTCGTGGAGACGAACTCATCCGGCTTACCACCCTTGAACGGCTCCCAACTCGTCGCGGGGGATTCGAGGAACTCCTTCAGGCCGCCGTCGAGCACGGCGAGTTCGTTCGGGTACGAAGCGATGACGATTGGCGCTTCCGGCGAACCGGAGCGCGTCAGGTAAACCTTTTCGTGGTAGACGCCGCCTCGCAGGTAGAGCGTGTCGCCCGGCTTGAGTCGCTGAACGCCGTACTGAACCGACTTCCATGGCTTCTCCTTCGACCCGTTATTGGCGTTGTCGCCCCGAACTGCGTCCACGAAGTACGCCGGGCCTTGTGTGAGAGGGCGAGCAACCGGCGCCGGGAGCGGGCGCTGGGCCGGGTGAGATGACACCTTCGGCTCAGCCGCGAGCGAAGCGACCGGCAGTAGCAACGCGAGCGCGATGACCAGAGCGCTCACTCGGGGAAGCAGCGTGTTTACGTCCACGGTTTCATCTCCCGTCTGGAATCAGTGATCAGTGATCAGTCATCAGTAATCAGTTGAAGACTGAGCCAAGTCACTG
Organism: Planctomycetia bacterium; assembly: GCA_022616395.1. Classification (GTDB taxonomy): domain Bacteria; phylum Planctomycetota; class Planctomycetia; order Gemmatales; family Gemmataceae; genus Gemmata. The sequence goes on from JAKEEV010000658.1 coordinate 4,207, forward strand.
GTTACTGATGACTGATTACTGATTACTTCTGTTTCAGTGCGTTGTCGAGGAACGTAAACAGCGCCTTGGTGGCCGGGTCGTCCGGCAGGCCGAGGTCCGCGTTGAGTTTGTTGTGAGTGGTTTCGCGCGCACCGAAGAGCGTCACTGGAAGCCCGGCCTCCTTCATCACGTTGCCCAGGCGCCGGGCCTGCGCGGTCACGTCGGGGTGACCGGCGACGTACAGGAGCAAAAACGGCGGGATCCCCTTGCCCTTCGCCACGTGGGTGACCGCGGAGAAGTCTTTGTGTTTCACCGGGTCGTTGCCGAACTTCTCGCGGTGACCGAACTTCGCCGGCGGCAGGCCGTGTGCCTTCCACCGGGCTTCCGCCGTCGCGATGATAGCAGGCACGTCGTAGGTGTCACCATCGACCGGCACGCAACCCTTGATGATGTCCAGCGAGAGCTTCTCGGCCTTCAGGTAGCGGTCGTCGATGCAGATGAGGGCGGCGAGTTGCGCGCCGGCCGAATGGCCCATGACGAAGATTCGCTTCGGGTCGCCTCCATACTCGGCGATGTGGTCATGGGTCCAGCGCAGAGCCTTCGCAACGTCCCGAATGATGGTTCCCATGTCGACGGCCGGCAGGAGCCGGTAGTTGATCGAGACGAAGACGAATCCCTTTTCGGTGAACACCTTTGGCTTGTGTTGGACGTCCTTCTTGTCGCCCGCCTGCCAGCCGCCGCCGTGAATCCAGAAGACCACCGGCAGGTTCTTCGCGTCCTTCGGGAAGTAGACGTCAAGAACCTGCCGCTCGTGTCCCTTCTCGACGTACGGGATGTCGCGCTTGACTTCCTGCGCCCGCACGTCGGCTGCAACTGCAAGGACGAGGAGAGTGGAGATGAGTCGCATGATTTTTACCCTGAGAGGAGAGGGTTGCTTGAACCGACGACGCAACAATTCCTGAGGCGATTTCAAGCCCGATTCGTGGTTCGGTTCACACGATGCCCTTGATGACCTTTCCCTCGACGAGAGTGAGCCGTTCGCGGCGGCCGAGGTGAGGGAATGTCAACTGCTCCTGGTCGAGTCCGAGTTGGTGGAGCATCGTGGTGTGAACGTCGCGAACGTGGTACGGCTCCTCGACCGCGCGCAGCCCGATGGCATCAGTGGCGCCGACCGCTTGCCCGCCCTTAATTCCGCCACCGGCCAGCCACATCGTGAATCCGAGATTGTGGTGATCGCGGCCCACCCCGTCCTGAGCTTCCGGCGAACGGCCGAACTCCCCGCCCCACACCACGAGCGTCGAATCGAGCAACCCACAGCGCTTCAAGTCGGTGAGAAGCCCCGCGACTGGCTTGTCGGTCTGACCCGCCATGCGCTTGTGATTTTCCTCGATGTCCTTGTGGGCGTCCCACTGCAAGTTCCCCGGCCCGCCACCACTGACCACGACCACAAACCGCACTCCCTTCTCCACCAACCGCCGAGCAAGCAGGCACCGGCGACCATAGTCGTCGGTCGGCTTCGTCCCGACCCCGTAGAGGTCGAGCGTTTCCTTCTTCTCCTTCGTGAGATCGAACAGTTCCGGAGCCTCGGTCTGCATCTTGAACGCGAGGTCATACGAGCGGATGCGCGCTGCGAACTCATCGTCTTCGGCATCATTCACTTCGTTCAGGGCGCGGATCAGTTTGACTGTCTTCTGTCGCTCTTCTGGAGTCACGCCTGGAGGAAGTTCCAGATTGCGGATCGGTCGCGGGCCACTGCCGAGCATCGTGGGCTGATACACCGCGGGCAGGAAGCCGTTGGAGTACATCGGCTGTCCCGCTTCGAGCGCACCGTGCGGGTCGGGCATGACGACGTAACTCGGCAGCGACCGGCTTTCCGAGCCGAGGCCGTAGACGACCCACGAGGCCATGCTCGGGAACCCCGGCACCACGCGCCCGCTGAACAACTCGTACTGAGCCGCGGAGTGAACCACCTTGTCGCAGTGGCACGACCGGACCACGGCGATGTCGTCGATGCACTTCGCGGTGTGCGGGAACAGGTCGGATACTTCAATTCCGCTTTTGCCGTGCTTTGCAAACTTGCGGGCGGAGCCGAGCAGCTTCGCTCCCTTCTGCACGAATTGATACTTCGCTTCGCCGAACTCCGCCGGCCGCTCTTGGCCGTGAAGCTTGTTCAAGAGTGGCTTGGGGTCGAACGTGTCGATATGACTCGGACCGCCGGCCATGAACAGGAAGATGACGCTCTTCGCCTTTGGCGCAAAGTGAGGCTTCTTCGGTGCCAGCGGATCTTCCGGCGCGCTGCGAGCGCCTTCGGCGAACAGCGAGGTCAGCGCGAGCGCCCCGAACCCGCCGAACGCCTCGGTGAAGAACTCTCTTCGAGAGAATGCGGAACTGAACACCATTGTCCGGGCCTCGCGTCGAGTGGATACGCAGCCGGAAGTGGGTTCGGTTTTGATTCCACATTCCGAACTCCGCACTCCCCATTTCCCAAGTCATACCAGATCGGGTTGATTGTTTGTTGTGTTGTGTCAGAGACGGGCGGATCAGCGCTCGCGTCTGAGGGAGCGACGTTTCCCTCCCCCCGCCACCCCCTGTTTTCTTCCCCCTCGCTTTCGCCCATGTTTTGTGGGGTTTGCTGCGTATTGAGTAGGGGCCAGGTGGCCTTTATGTCGAGCATTTGCTGCATTTCGTGGGGTTTATAAAGGCCACCCACTGGCCTCGATGCCTGACGCTTGCCTGACGCTTGGTTTGCGCTTGGTTGGGGGTTTGCCGGCGAGCAGGAAGGTCGGTCCGGCGTGCCGGTTCCTTCTACCTCCAGTATGCCCTATAATGTACAAAAGTCAAGTACCCAATTGGATTTGCGGAACCCGCTGTCTCCGGTGTTCCCCTTCGCCCGGCGTGGTTATCCCCTGGCTTTGACTGTTGGTTCAGGCGAAGCCAGACACCGCCGGAACGAAACTGCGGAAACGAATCCATGCGATTGCGTATCAGTCCACGTAGAGGAAGGCGTTCAGGTTGAAGACCGCAAGGGCGAACTCCTTGAGCGACCCCGTCTTCAGGAACGCGACGGCCAGTTCCTTTTCCTTTGCACTTGGCAGCCGGCCGGCGGCGAGCCGGTAAGCGAGTTCGACCTGAGCCGCGGGGTCCGCGCCGGCCTCTTTGCGGAGTCGCGCAGCGAACGACTCGGCGAGGTTGTTCGCGAGTGACCCGTTGAGCAACTCCAGCGCTTGCAAAGCGTGAGTGCTCGACTCGCGGCGCGAACAACTCGTCGCCGCGTCCGGCTGGTCGAACGCCTCCATGAACGGCAGACGCAGGTTCCGCTTCGCCAGCAGATAGATCGACCGCCGGTCGTGTTCCTTCGGGTCGGGTGTGACAACCCACTGCGACGGAGCATAGAGCAGTTTCACCAGATCGTTATCGACCGGAACGACCACACTCGGTCCGCCCGTCTTGAGGTTCAACCGGCCGGAGATCATGAGCATCGAGTCGCGAACTTCCTCGGCGGTCAGTCGGCGCCGTGGGAAGTGCCACAGCGATCGGTTCGACGGATCCTTTAGCTTTGCGGGCTTCGCGTCGGGGTGTCGGGACGCTTGCCGGTAGGTGCTGCTCAACACGATCAGCCGGTGGATGTGCTTCACGCTCCAAGCGGATTCACCAGCCGGCTTACGCCGGCCGTTCGCCAGTTCGCACGCGAGCCAGTCGAGCAATTCTGGATGACTGGGCTTGCCACCGTTCACGCCAAAGTCGTTCGTCGTATCCACAATCCCCGTTCCGAAGTGCCACTGCCAGATGCGATTCACCATCACGCGCGCTGCGAGCGGGTTCTCCGGGTGGACGATCGCGCGGGCCAGAATTGTGCGTGGGTTCGCGGTGTCGATGGGTAGCTCCGCGACCTTGCCCCGAAAGCCGATCTCCAACAACTTCGGACCGACTAGCGCCCCCTTCTTGTCTGTATTCCCGCGCTTGAGTACGTGAATCGGGGTTCGCTCGGCCGCGACGTTCCGAACCGAGCTGATAGCCGGCAGCGGTGGAGGCAGACTTTCTTCCAGTTCCTTCAACTTCTTCTCAGCCTGCGTTCGTACATCGCCAGTCAAGCCGGTCAATGTTTTCTGAAGCTTCTTGATCTCGGCCTGGATCGTGTCGGTCTTTGCCTTCCACACGGCCTCCGCGATTGGATTTGCCTTCACGATGTCGTGTTCGTGCGTCGCCCCCCAGAACGCCTGGAAGCTGTAGTAATCCTCCAGCGCAATCCCGTCGAACTTGTGGTCGTGGCACCGGGCACAGGCAACCGTCAGCCCGAGGAACACGGTTGCAGTGGCGTCAGCCATCTCGGTCAGCACTTCGTTGCGGCTGAACGCGAGATCCTGGTTCCCGGCGTTGCGCCTCACCGGGCCGAGGCGATTGAACCCGGCCGCGATCCGTAGTTCGTCGCTGTCGGGGTCGATCTCATCGCCTGCGATTTGCTCCAACACGAATCGGTCATAAGGCTTGTCGCGGTTGAAGGAGTCGATCACGTAATCTCGATACCGCCACGCTCCGGAGCGGTGGCGATCGTACTCGAACCCTTCCGACTCGGCGTATCGCACCAGGTCCAACCAGTGGCGGCCCCATTTCTCTCCGTATCGCTCACTCGCGAGCAACCGGTTCACCACCTTCTCGTAGGCATCGGCCGAAGTGTCCTTCAGGAACGCATCAACCTCGGCGGGCGTCGGCGGCAGCCCGGTGAGGTCGAACGTCACGCGGCGGATGAGCGTCGCCTTGTCCGCTTCCGGTGCTGGAGATAGTCCGTCTTTCTCCAGCCGGGCGAGGATGAAGGCATCAACGGGTGTGCGGATCGTGCCTTTCGGATTCCTGAGTTCAGGCACGGCGGGTCGCGTACGGGGGCGGAGCGACCAGTGCGTCTCCGGCTCGGCGGCAAACACCGGTGCGGCGGCGATCAAGGTGACGATGAACGCGAGTGGTCGCATGGATGGTGTACGGGTAAGCGTTTACGTCGGTGGTCGGCACAACAGTTGGAGTGTACCCGGAAACTCGCTCCGACGAGACGAGTTTTTCCCCGCTCTCCAAAGCTCCGTCACGACACTCAGGCCACTTTCACAAGACAGCGGAGAACTTCGGCCACGCTCCACGCCTGGGCGATGCAACCGTGCGGAGTGTATGGTGACTCCGCGTCGAAGACTTCGCTGATTGATCCAACACACGCCTCACTCATGTGAGCGCGGAAGCCATCAAGCAGGAGGGCCGCACCGACGCGGTCATCTGGATATGCCTTCATCCATGCCTCCACGAAAGGCCCGATCAGCCACGCCCAGACCGTTCCCTGGTGGTACGCAGCATCACGAGCACGCAGGTCGCCGAAGTACCGCGGCTTGTAGTCGGGATGGCCCGGCGCGAGTGACCGTAGCCCGACTGGCGTGAGCAACCGCTCTCGTATCGCCGAGAGCACCGGTTGCCACTTCTCGTGGTCGAGAACCGCGTGATCAAGCGAAATCGCGAACACCTGATTCGGGCGCAGTGCCGGGTCGTTCATCCCGTCAGGGCCATCGAGCACATCGAACAGGTAGCCGCGCGAGTCGTTCCAGAATCGACGGTTGAACGAATCGCGGCACTTCTCGGCGTGGCCCGCCAACAGAGCAGCATTCGCATCGCCTTCTTCCGCGCGTATCCACCCTTCGAGCAATCGTAGCGCGTTGTACCATAGCGCGTTGATCTCCACGGCCTTTCCGCGCCGCGGAGTGACAACCCAGTCGCCGACCTTCGCGTCCATCCATGTAAGCTGGTAGCCCTCGGCTCCCTGGCGCAGCAGCCCATCGACCGGGTCCACACCGATGCCGAATCGCGTACCGCGAAGATGGTGTTCGACAATGTCCTTGAGCTTCGGCAGCAGTTGGCGGAGAGTGACTCGGTCGCCGGTAACATCGACGTAGCGCGCAAGCGCGTGGAAGTACCAGAGAGTCGCGTCGGCGGTGTGGTAGAGTCCTTCTTGCCCCTTTTCGGGGAACAGGTTCGGGATCAACCCGTCCTTGATGTGCTGCGCGAAGGTGCGGAGGATGTAACCGGCGTCGGCGAACCGGCCCGTGGTCAGTGTTAGCCCTTCGAGACCAATCATCGTGTCCCGGCCCCAGTCGGTGAACCAGTGGTAGCCTGCGATGACAGAGCGAGCCTCGTCTCCCTGCGCGCGGGCGCGGGCCTCGTCAGCGACGCGGGCGGCAGGTGTGAAGATGAACTGATCCGCCGCGAGGACCAGTTCCGCCGCGAATCTCGTGCGAGCTGCGGGAGCGGCTTGCGCGACGAGTCGCTTTCGGCGATCCAGTTCCGCAGTCAGCGCCTGATCTGGCGAAACCGCGAGGGTGCGCTCCCACGGTTCCGTCGAGAAGACGAGAGTCGCGTCTCGGTCAGGTTCGAGGTCGAGCCGGAATACGCCGGGCGAGTGTAGCGCCCCCTGATACTCGTACCCGCGCGACTCCTCCACGCGGTAGAGCAGGTCCGCTACGCGCTCGGGCTGGATGGTGAACCCGACCCGTGTGTTATCCAGTGTCATCCTCAGGATTGGATACGGACCATTGCTCGTCAGTTCGTAGCGGTTCTCGATGGCGGTCAGCACATACGGCCCGCCGACCTCCGTACTGACATGGTCATCGTGCCCGCGAAAGCAAACCGACGGCTTGAGTTTCAGTCGCACTCGCCCGGAACCGCCGGAAAGTCGATACCGGACGAACACGGTGTTGTGTCGATACGCGAAGTAGACTCGCTTCTCCAGTTCAAATCCTTCCACCACATACCGCCACACCGGCAGGCCGGCTTCCAGATGAAATTCGACGAGGTGTTCGGCCCCGTGGATGTGAACCTTGTTCCCCACCTTCTCCTCGCCGCCGAACTGGATGGTGCGGTAGTCCGGTAAGCGGAGGAACTCCCAAAGATGGTTGACCATCATCACCCGGCCGAGTGGCGCTGGATGCGCGGCGACGAGTAGCCCGTGGTAGCGTCGAGTCGCGGCTCCCGAAACGGTCCCGGAAGCATAGCCGCCCAGTCCGTTCGTAACGAGCCACTCGCGCTCCAACAGAGCATCGAGCGGAGGGCGCTCGCCCGGCTTCCACGCTTGAGCCAGCACCTCGTCACGCGGTTGCAGTTTCGCTTCGTGCATGGCGTCTACTCCATCAACCTCGTCCGTTCGCGGCGTTTCCGTTCCTTCGCTCGATCCTCGGCGGCCTTATGTGCCGCAGCGCGGTCTATTGAAGGAAGCATCTCTGGAGCAAGCACGACCGCGGCATCGCCCATCACCCGCCAGCCATCGACCGCTTCCGGCGGTGGAGTTCCATCGCCCCCGTAGTCGAGCGACTCCGACGACCAGAGCACCTCCCAGCCGTGTCCTTCGGGTGGCGCGAGGAGCGGTTCGGGGGCGCGGTCGAGATACAGATCGCGGCCGAAGTTCACCAGCAACAAGCGGTCCTTCGTCCCGTCTGGAGTGCCCTCGAAGTACCGGATGACAAACGCCTCTGGGCCGAGGACCGCTCCGTCCACACTGCGCTCATCGCGCGGCCGGAACGCGGGGTCTTCACGCCGGAGGTGAAGCAGATCCTTGTGCAGGCGATATTCGCAAGAGTTTCGTTGCCGTTCCGCGAAGTCGAGTTTGCATTGCTCGAAGGTCGCGGGGTCGCCAGGGTCCGGCAGCCACGCCGCGAGGTCCGGCCGATCGAGTGTGCGGAACTGCGTCATGAACTCCGCGCGCCCCGCGCGGACGAGCTTCGCCAACTCTGGATTGTGGTCCGCGAAGTAAAAGAACGGCGCGGAAGACGCGAACTCCTGCCCCATGAACAGCATTGGGGTGCCGGGGAAGAGCAACAACACGGCGGTCATTGCTCGATACCGGCCGGGACTTGTGAGTTGCTGACACCTTAGCCCGCGGCCGGAGTTCGCCACCTGATCGTGATTCTGGATGAAGGTAACGAACCGCCACGGTGAGAGGTCAAAAGCCGGAGTACCGCGACGATTCTCCTGCCATGCGTATCGCTGACCCTGGAACAGGTAGCCGTACTTCGCGACGGAAACAAACTCCTGAGGAGTGCCGAGGTGATCGGAATAGTATGCCTCGTTCCTCCCGGTGAGGGCGACCATCGCCGAGTGATGGAAGTCATCGTTCCACAATCCATCCAGACCGTAACCGCCGCGCTCCACCGGGCGAACCATCTTCGCGTGTTGCGATTCGTTCTCGTTGACAACCATCGTGGCACGCCCGCGCGCGGACTTCTTCGCCTGCCGCCCGACTTCGACCAGAATGTGTTCCGGGGAGTCATCCACGATCGCATGAGTGGCATCGAGCCGGAGGCCGTCGAGGTGGAACTCATCAATCCAGTAGCCCGCGTTGGTGGCGAAATACTCCCTCACCGGTCCCGCGTCGGGGCCGTCGAAGTTGATGTTGTCTCCCCACTCATTCTTGTGCCGGTCGGAGAGGTACGGCCCGAACTGCGGCAGGTAGTTCCCGTCCGGGCCGAGGTGGTTGTAAACGACATCAAGGATTACACCGAGGCCGTTGGCGTGAGCGGTATCAACGAACCGGCGGAAGTCGTCCGGAGTGCCGTAGAGCCGCGTCGGGGCGAACAGGTTCACGCCGTCATAACCCCACCCGAACCGGCCCGCGAAATCGGCGATGGGCATCACCTCGATCACGGTAATTCCGGCTCTGGCGAGTTCGGGCAACTCACGAGCGGCCGCGGACCAGGTGCCCTCGCGTGTGAACGTCCCGATGTGCAACTCGTAAATCACCTGACCAGGGAGTGACACGCCCTTCCAATCGGAATCCGTCCACGCGAAGGCGCTCGGATCGACCACCTGAGACGGACCGTGCGGCCCGTTGGGCTGGAACCGAGATGCTGGGTCCGGGTAAGCAGACTCCTCACCGAGTCGGAATCGGTAAAGGTCGCCCGCTTCGACGCCCGGCACGAGTTTGGAGAAGTAGCCGCCCGGCTCCGAATCGAGTTCAACCCGGACCGGCGTTCCCTCCGATTCAAGCTCCACTTCAACGCGCTGATGCCGCGAAGCCCAGACGCGGAAGTGAGTTCCGCCGGCCTGAACTTCCGCGCCGACTGGCAACCGCCGCTCTCTCCCCATACTTTCTGCTCCTCCAGACTCGCGGAGTCGAATCGCAGGTGCGAAAAAGAGCAAACGAAATGCCCGGTTCAGTCCCCTTGCTCGGTTCGGTGGCTGCGAATCGCGGGAGGTCTGTCGGGTGGGGCGAGCAGTTTCTCGATCTGGATCGGGGTGACCACGGCGGCTGGTGCGTCCGGAGTTGCTTGGATGCGGAAGACCGCCAGCGACCGCTCCCGCAGCGGATAGGGTTCCTCTTCCGAAACGGGACCGGGGAGAGTGTTCGGGCGGAAGGTGTCGAACACCAACTCCCAGCGCTGGCTCTCCTTGTGGAGTGGTAAAGTGAAGGGCATCGCCTCCGAATCCGCGTTGAACATTACCAGTAGGGTGTCACCAACAATCGGCCGGCCGCGCTCATCCACCTCGTCGATGATGTCACCGGCCAAACGCATCGCGAGGCACTTCGTCAATTCGGTGTCCCATGCCTCGTCGGTCATCTCCTTGCCATCGGTGCCGAGGAAGGAAATGTCCTTCACGTCCGTCCCGCGAATCGACCGACCCTGGAAGAAGTGCCTCCGCTGGAACACCGGTTGCCCCTTCCACACCCGCACCACCTTCCTCACAAACTCCAAAAACGCCTCCTTCTCGGGCGTGAGATTCCAGTCGAGCCACGTTAGCTCGTTGTCCTGGCAGTAGGTGTTGTTATTCCCCTTCTGCGTGTGGCTCAGTTCGTCGCCTGCCAACAGCATCGGCACGCCCTGCGAGAGCATCAGAGTGGCGACGAAGTTTCGCTTCTGCCTCTCTCGCAGTTCGTTGATCGCCGGGTCGTTGGTCGGTCCCTCCTGTCCGCAGTTCCAACTCTCGTTGTCGTTGGCTCCGTCGCGGTTCTCCTCGCCGTTGGCCTCGTTGTGCTTCTCGTTGTAACCGACCAGATCGTGCAGGGTGAACCCGTCGTGGCAGGTAACGAAATTGATGCTCGCGTAGGGCTTTCGGCCGCTCCACTCGTACAGGTCGCTCGACCCGGCGAGTCGAATGGCGAACTCGCTGGCTGTCCCGCCGTCTCCCTTCCAGAACTTGCGGACATTGTCGCGATACTTGCCGTTCCACTCCGTCCACCCCGGCGGGAAGTTCCCGACCTGATAGCCTCCCGGCCCAACGTCCCACGGCTCGGCGATCAACTTCACCTGACTCAAAACCGGATCCTGGTGAATGATGTCGAAGAACGCGCCGAGCCGGTCCACCTCGAACAGCTCGCGGGCCAGAGTGCTGGCAAGGTCGAACCGGAACCCATCCACACGCATCTCGATCACCCAGTAGCGCAGGCTGTCCATGATGAGTTGAAGCACCTTCGGGTGTCGCATGTTCAGCGTGTTCCCGCAGCCGGTGAAGTCCATGTAGTACCGCGCATCGTCAGGCGACAAGCGGTAGTAGGCCGCGTTGTCGATCCCGCGCCAGGAGAGCGTCGGGCCTAACTGGTTCCCCTCCGCAGTGTGGTTGTACACAACGTCGAGAATCACCTCGATCCCCGCGGCGTGCAGCGACCGGACCATGCTCTTGAATTCCTGCACCGGGCTGAGCGGGTTGGACGAAGAGTTGTAGGAGATCTGAGGAGCGAAGAAACTCAGCGTGTTGTATCCCCAGTAGTTGGTTAGCCCCTTTTCCAACAGATGCCGGTCGTTGAGGTGATGGTGGACCGGGAGAAGTTCCACCGCGGTCACGCCCAAATCGAGCAGGTGCTGAATCACGGCCTCCGAGCCGAACCCGGCGAACGTCCCCCGCAACTCCTCGGGCACGCCGGGGTGCCGCATCGTGAAGCCCTTGACGTGTGCTTCGTAGATGAGCGTCTTGTGCCAGGGAGTGTGGGGCGGCCGGTCGTCGCCCCAGGTGTACGCGGTGTCGATCACCTGAGCGAGCGGAGCGAACGCGGCGCTGTCGCGGTCATCGAAGCTCAGGTCGTCCTGACCGATCTTGTACCCGAAGAGAGAGTCATCCCAGCGCACGTCCCGGCCAAGCACCTTGGCGTATGGGTCGAGGACGACTTTGTTCGAGTTGAACCGGTGACCCTGCTTCGGTTCGTACGGTCCGTGGACCCGGTAGCCGTAGAGTTGACCGGGGACCACGTCCGGCAGATAGCAATGCCAGACCTGATCGGTTTGTTCGGCCATCGCCACGCGCTGCGACTCCTTCAGCGCATTCACGGAGTCGAACAGGCATAGCTCGACCTTCGTGGCGTGCTCGGAGAAGAGAGCGAAGTTCGTCCCGGCTCCGTCCCAGGTGGCTCCGAGTGGGTACGGACGGCCCGGCCAAACGCGCATGATATCCTCCTGAATGAAGAGAGGAAGAAATCGGATGTATTTGAACCTGCTCACGACTCCTGGAACAGGAGCGCGACAGGAAAGTGGGCGAATAAGTCGGCCACCGCAATTCGCCCGTCAGTCGCGTTCAATCGTCGGCCGGTGAATGCATCCCGCCATGTTACCAGTTCCAGTTCCGATAGCGCCAGGCGAGTGTCGGCCCAGACCTCGGCCCCAAGCGAGAGCCGGTTCGGGTCCGGGTTCAGTCGAACAACCAACCGCGGCACGGCAACCACCGCCGTGACTCCGTTGAGCCGACGCGCGAAGGCGAATAAGTGGTCCGCCTTCGCGCCGCTGGCGACCAGTGGGAGATACTCGCCCTCCGCGAACAGCCCCGGATGCTCCCGGCGCGCGGAGAGAGCGCGCCAAGTCAAGTAAAGTTTCGCGCGCCCATCCTCAGCGGCTTCGGTTAGCTGGCGGGCAAATGCCGGTAGATCACCAGATGAATGACTTTTCGCGCGGAGGTCGGCCAACATCGCCTCCCGCCTGGCGTAATCGACGGGTCGGCGGTTGTCGGGATCGACCAGGCTGAAGTCCGGTAGTTCGGTCCCCTGGTAGGTGTCCGCGACTCCGGGCGCGGTGATCTTCAGAAGGGTCTGCGCCAGCGAGTTGATTATCCCATACCGAGCCGCGTGTTTTTGGAACTGTCGGAAGTCGTCAAGGAACGCGCGGCTCTTCTGCGGGTCAAGAATCCGGCGAACGAATTCCTGTACGGCCGCGTCATAAGCGGCGTTCGGGTTCATCCAACTGCTGTGAACCTTCGCCTCGTGAAGCGCCTTGGTCATGTAGTTTGCAATTCGATCCGCGAACTCCGTGCCGGGGTCATCCGAGCCGGGCGGCCACGCGCCGAGGAGCGTCTGGTAGAGGAGATACTCTTCGTTCGCATCGGGCGCGGATCCAATCATCTCCGTCCGGTGAGCGGCGTTCAATTCCATCCACCGTCGAACGGCCGATCCCCATTCCTCCGGCATCTCGCTCAGGACGTTGATTCGCGCGCGGACGTCTTCGCTCCGCTTGGTGTCATGAGTTGAAAGCGGAGACAAAGCTCGCGGCCAGTTTGTTTGCCGGTCGGCATTGAACTTGTGAAGCTCCTCCGGCCGCGTGCCGAACTGACCGGGGTGCCCACCGACCTCGTTCAGCGAGACAAGCCGGTTGTACACATAGAACGAAGTGTCCTCAAGCCCCTTGGCCATCACCGGACTTGTCACCTGCTGGAACTTCCCGACAAACCGCAGTTGCTCCGCCTTCTCCTCTTCTGTTGCGCCGGGCGGGTATTCAAGCAGGATCATGTCTCGGACGAACCGGAATAACGCTGAACTCATCAGCGGATTGCGCGATGCCGCTCGGCGAACGGCAATTTCGATGTGTTCCCGATCCGCGGCGGGAACTCCCTTGTCGGAAATATAAGATCGGTAGACGGGGAAACAGGCGATCACCTCGCGCAGAGCCGCGCGCAGCCCGTTGAGCGTGAAGTCGCGACTTCTCCTCCGCTTCTGAGCGAGCCGGTCGAGTTGGTGGGTGAGCATGTTCAACTCGCCGGCGAGAGAAGCGAGCAAGACCAACCGCTTGCTCCGGTAAACAACTTCCGGGAACGGGACATAGTCCTCGATCAGGTCGCGGTAGAGTTGCGTGAACGCTCGCTCGGAGGCGCTGGCCACGAACAGGCCGTTCACCGCGCTCAGGAACTCGTACCCGGTCGTGCCCGCGACGGCCCAATCGCGCGGGAGTTGCTCCCCCACCCCGAGAATCTTTTCGGCCACTACATAAAGTGGCCATCGAGTCGGGGATCGCTCAGGCGCGGCCGCGAGGACCGATTCGATTTCTTCCTGACCGAGACCTCGCGATAGGAGGTACTGCCGTTGGAGCCGGTGAAAGTATTGCCGTGGATCGTACAACCCATCCGGATGATCGACCCGCAGGCCATCGACTTTGCCCTCCGCGATCAGTCGGAAGATCGTTTCGTGGACCGCGGTGAACACTTCTTCGCGCTCGACGCTGAGCGCCGCGAGGTCGTTCACATCGAAGAATCGTCGGTAGTTGATCTCTTCCAGCGCGACTCGCCAGAACGACAGTCGGTAGCACTGGCGGGAGAGCAGTTCGTCGAGTCGGTCGAAGCTGCGCGAGTCGTTGGGTGTGCCGTTGAAGATGCGCACGTTCTCCTCGACGAACGCGCGGATCACTTCGTTTCGGCCCGCGAGTTCCCTCAGCCGACGTTTGATGACTTCCTTCTCGCGCTGGCGCTCGGCAACCTTTGCCGGGTCGGTCTCGGTGCGATCCGGCAAGTGGCCAATGGCGGTGAGAATGCTCTGGTATTCGGCAAGGTCGGGCGAGTCTGCTCCGAGGCGCTTTTCCAGTTCGTCCGCGCGGTGAGCGAGAATGAGTGAGTAACTTCGCGGCGCGACCGGAAAGATTCGGTCATAGCACCAAACGACGAACGCCCCGTGCTCGAACGCGAGCCGGAGTTGTCCAGATTCAAGCACATCTCCGTAAGGGTCGCCGAGGACCGGCAGGAGCACTTTGTCCTGAAGCTCCGGCCGCGCGGTTGCCTTCCAGGCGATGTCGAAGTAATCCGCGAACCGAGACGACGGGCCATTTTCCAGAACGTTGTTCCACCACGGGTTGTCGTTGGTGGCTACGCCCATGTGATTGGGCACAATGTCGAGTATCAGCCCCAATCCGTGTTCGCGAAGGGTGTTCACGAACGTGTCGTGATCCTCCGACGAGCCGATCTCCGGGTTCAGCACGCGGTGGTACACGATGTCGTAGCCGTGTGTGCTTCCCGGCCGCGCCTTCAAATAGGGAGAAGCGTAAACGTGGGTCACTCCGAGGTCGCGCAAGTAGGGAACGATCCCCGCAGCATCGTGGAAGGTGAACCCGGCGTGGAACTGGAGCCGGTAGGTGGACTCAGGCAGTTGCTCTGTGAGGTGTGCGGGAGCAGACAGGGGATCGGCGATTCCCGCACTCATGGCGTGCCTTGATAGTTCACCATCTCTTGTACGTATTTAACTGCAATTTGTGTGCCGCATGAGCGATTCCCTTCCTGACTGTCGGGTACAACGTTGCGTGTCCGGTGCTCTGGAGTTAGGATCGAGGCTCGGCCAGTCCGAGGGGATCTCATGCCCACAACCTGCTCCGAGCGAACGGCACACGGGCTTTCCCGCAGGCAGTTCCTTCACATTGGAGGAGCGTTCGGTTTGACGCTGCCACAATTCCTGTGGGCCAGTTCGCTGCGCGCTTCCGAACAGCGACGCAATGCCGACAAGTCGTGTATCTTCATCATCCTCAGCGGCGGACTCAGCCACATCGACACATTCGACCCCAAACCGGATGCACCGCTTGAGATTCGCGGACCGTATCAAACCATTCCGACCAGGACGCCCGGATTACGCCTCACGCAGATGTTTCCGAGACTGGCCCGCTGCTCCGATTTGTACTGCATGGTTCGTTCGATGAGCCATGACGATACGGTTCACGTCACCGCGGCACACACGATGCTCACCGGCCAGCCCGATGGCCGCAGCAGTAACGATTCTCCCATGATCGGCTCGCTGGTGTCGAAATTCCGCCCGTCGGTGAACATGCCGTCTCATGTGTGGCTGCACAACATGAAGACCGGCACGAACAAGGTGCCGAAGTATTTGAGCGGCTTGAGTCGGATTGGGTATGGACATGCGCCGTTGCGTGTCGGTTATGAGCTGGACAACCCGTCCTCGCCGGACTTTCGCTTCGGTGCGTTCGACCCACCGGCAGAGGTCTCGCAAGACCGACTCGGAGATAGGTTTGAGTTGCTCAAGCGTGTGGAATCCACCTCCGCGCTTGGCAACAACACCGCGAGCGATACACACCGCGTCTTCCAGGATAAAGCCAGAGACCTTGTCACCGGACCTGCGGCGCAACGCGCGTTCAACTTGAACCGTGAACCCGACCGCGTGCGCGATCGTTACGGCCGGCATCCGCTGGGGCAATACACGCTGATGGCCCGGCGATTGATTGAAGCCGGAGTGCGCATCGTGACCGTGACCGCGTGGCCGGGGTTGGCTCCGGGCGAAACCACTCCCACCATCACGCAAGTGTGGGACATGCACGGCGACCGCTACACCGGTCGAGACACGATGTACGGCAACGGTCCGTTCGGAATGAAGTGGTCGCTTCCGCGTCTGGATCAGGCAGTTTCCGCGCTCCTGGAAGATTTGCACGCGCGCGGAATGCTCGACAATACCTTTGTCGCGCTCATCAGCGAGTTCGGCCGCACACCGCAATTCGAGAACGATGGGAAGGGTCGCGGGCACTGGCCGCAGTGTTACTCCGGGATTCTGGCGGGCTGCGGGATTGGTCGCGGGGCACTTTACGGAGCTTCGGATCGACGCGGGGCGTATGTGGCAAACGGGCGAGCGATCTCGCATGTGGATTTCGGTGCCACGCTCTATTACGCACTCGGCATCCCGCCGGAAACGCGCTACGGACCAGACGGCTTTTCCTTCCGAGTCAGTGACGGCGAACCGGTTCGGGAACTCTTCGGCTGAATTGAGCTTTCAATCAGACTGAGCCGTCCAGCACCATCCGCACCTTGCGAGCCAAAGCCAGCGGCGTGAACGGCTTTTGAAGGAAGGCGTCGGTTTCATCCACGATTCCGTGGCGAACCACAGCGTCGTCTGTATATCCGCTGACGTACAACACCTTGAGTCCCGCGTGCCGCGCTCGCACCGCCTCGGCCACCTCGCGGCCTCCCATCCGGGGCATCACGACATCCGTTACCAAGAGGTGGATCGGCCCTGCGTGTCGCTCCGCGATCCGCAGGGCTTCCTCGCCACCGGCGGCTTCCAGCACCGTGTATCCTTGAGTCTCCAGTGCAAGCCGACCAAACTTCCGCACACCAGCCTCATCCTCCACAAGCAATACCGTCTCCGCGCCCTTGGGAGCGAGCCGCACTGTCCCAGATGCGGGGACTGCCGCTGTAACCGCTGGCAGAAGAATCTTGAAAGTCGTTCCGATTCCCAGTTCGCTGTACACATCCACCCGCCCGCCGCTCTGCTTGACGGCCCCGTGAACCACCGCCAGCCCCAAACCTGTCCCCTTGCCCTGTTCCTTTGTCGTGAAGAACGGCTCGAATAGCCGACTCTTCACTTCCTCGCTCATCCCCACACCGGTGTCCGATACCGCCAACTGGACGTACCGACCTTGCGGGAGATCTGGGTACAGCGCTCGATCTTCCTCCCGCAGTCGCAGGCCGCGTGTCTCGATCGTCAGTTTGCCGCCGCGTGGCATCGCGTCCTTCGCGTTCACCGCCAGGTTCAGAATCACCTGCTCGACCTGGGTTGGGTCCGCCTTCACGCGATCCAGGTTGGGGGCCAGAGCGGTTGCCAGGACCACATCTTCCCCGATGAGTCGTCGCAAGAGTTTCGCCGACTGAGTCACGACCTCGTTGAGGTCGAGAACCTTTGGCTCGACGATGGCCTTGCGGCTGAACGCCAGGAGCTGCGCTGTCAGCCCGGCTGCGCGCTCCCCGGCTGCCGTCATCTCTTGAACCAAGTCACGTGTGAGGTCCGTACTTGGGAGTCGGTCGAGAAGCATCTGACCGTAGCCGTTGATGACCGTGAGCAGGTTGTTGAAGTCGTGCGCGACTCCGCCAGCGAGCCGACCGATTGCCTCCATCTTCTGCGCCTGCCGGAACTGCTCCTCCAGTTTCTTCCTCTCGGTCATGTCGATCACCACGGCGGTCACCAGCTTTGGCAGACCGGTCTCGTCGCGAGCGGCCACCACGCTCACCCGCG
>JAKEEV010000659.1 GCA_022616395.1 Planctomycetia bacterium
CCCCACAAATCCTGGGAAAACCAAGAAGAGGAGAAAAGCAGGGGGGTGGCGGGGGGAGGGGGCGCTTCAACACCCCGAAAACGAGAACTGCTGACCCAAGCAGACACCCCTTGATACTACTGGCACGGTCGCGGCTCCGATTGAAATGAAATACCGTCGCTGACGCTTCCGGCTCCGATTGAATTACTCCGTGTCCCAAACGACGACGCGGCCGAGGTCTCCTCCGGCCGCGAGTCGTAAACCATCGGGAGCATAGCTCAGACAATACACCCGGCCGATGTCCCACTTGTAATTTGCCAACTCCTTGCCACTCGACACGTCCCACAATCGAACTGTCTGATCCCAGCTTCCGGTCGCCACAGTTGAACCGTCTGGACTGAACGCGACCGCCGATACCTGTCCCTTGTGCCCTTTGAGAGTCAGACGCTCGCGGTTTTTCTCCAGATCGTAGAGCTTGGCGTAATAGTCCACCGCGACCGCCAGAGCAGTTCCATCCGGGCTGAGTGCCAGCGCAGGGCAAGCATTGAGTTGTGGGAATTCAGTTGGCGTTTGTCGGGTGATGTCCCACACACGCACTTTGCGATGTCCGGTCGCCCAGGCGACGAGCTTCTTTGTCGGAGCCGCGGCGATGGCTCGGACTCCGTTGGGTTCGTGGAGGGAAGGCCGTAACTTGCGATTGTCGGAGATGTCCCAGATTTCCAGATCGCCCGCGGTGGGTTTGATGCGTTCGCCGGTGCCGATTGCAAGGAGATGGTCGTTGATGACAGCCAGCGAGTTGACAGGCGGAAATGACTGCGGCCCGAACTTCCCCCACACGCCGTCTTCCTGTTTGCATCCCAGCCAGCCGAACGCACCTCCGATGATTATCGTTGGCTCCGTGGGCAAGTATCCGATGGCGTGGATGGGTGGACTGTTCGGTCCGCGTTCCAAGAGGGGAATAACTCCACTGGAGTCGCGCAAAAATACCGCGCCGTCCTTCGAGCCGGTGACGAGCGTCGAGCCGTCCGGCGAGAACGCGAGTGTATACACCACCGCCTTGTGATCGACTGCGGTGGTGGGGCTGTTGTGATCCTCGAACAGCAGCATCGGCCATCCCCAAACCATCATCTTGCAAAACCAGACTCCCACCGACGGGGTCAGGTTCGCTATCCTGAGAATTGTAGCGGCCTTCCTCCGCAGTTGCGACACATGGAAATCGAGTGGATTGACGAAGACCCGGTAAGTGGGGCGAAGCGATTCGTCCGGGCGGAAAAGTTTGCCCGACAATGGCAATTCAAAGTGCGCTTCCGTCGGAGGACGAATTGGGAACCAGCTCCGCAAATCACTCGCGAGATGTGGGAAACTCTCCTCGATGCACTTGAACGCCGATCCCAGCGCCGAGAAGGTGTCTCCGACGAAGACTTGAAAGCCGTCCGCCATATCATCGCCGACTTCAAACCCCCGCCGGAGTTTGATGGCGCAAACAGTTGACCTGAGAGAAAAATGGCGGATGAAGTCGGCCAAAGGAGTTTTGTCAGGAGAACGGAATCCATGCCCTACACACCCATTCTTGCCACGCTCGGCTACATCTTCTCCCCGGATGGCCAGCGCGTGCTCATGATTCATCGCAACGCGCGGACCGACGATGCTCACTTTGGCAAGTACAACGGATTAGGCGGGAAACTGGATCGCGGGGAGGATGTGCTTGCGGGCTTTCTGCGCGAAGTGCGCGAAGAAGCTGGCCTCGAGTGTGACGCGGTGCAACTGGCTGGCACAATCTCCTGGCCCGGATTCGGCAAGAACGGCGAGGACTGGTTTGGGTTCATCTTCCGCGTGTCGCGATTCCGCGGAACGCCGCTCCGTGGCAATCCCGAAGGGACACTTGAGTGGGTTGAGGTGGAGCGCATCCTGACGCTTCCGTTGTGGGAGGGAGACCGATTTTTTCTGCCCCTGGTATTAGATTTGAGCGCGCCGCAGTTTCACGCCGTGATGCCCTACAGAGACGGCAAGCCGTTAAGTTGGAGTTACAGTGTGCTGAGGTAGTGTCTTTTTTTTGGTCAGGGTCGTGTCTGGCAGGCGGGTTGCAGAAAGGGCGTGAACTCCAGTAAAAGACGGGAAATCGGAGTTTGTGACGGAGTAATTCTGTCGAAGACCAGATCGTGCGAACCAGTAAAACTCGCCATTCTTTCGCCACAGCGTTTTGTGTGCTATTGTTCCTTAACATTCCGCGTCCGTTGTCGCCTACAGCGGCCTCGGCCGTTTGCAACGAATGGGAGTAGGAGTTGGCGTTGCCTCCCAACGTCCGTTCGACGACACCCGGCGCGTTCGCGTTCGCTGTCGGGGCTCAACCATCACCCGGCTATCGCTTGCGCCGCGTTCGCGGTCGCGGGGGTTTTGCCGAGGTGTGGGAGGCCGATTCGCCAAGTGGTCCGCCGGTGGCGCTGAAGTTCATCCCGTCATCGAACACCACGATGACCGCGCGCGAACTGCGTTCCGTGCAGTCGTTCGCGGGGATGGAACACCCCTATCTGGTGAAGACTCACGACATCTGGTCTATTCCAGGCTACATCGTTATCTGCATGGAACTGGCCGAGGGAACTCTCCTCGACCTGATGATGCTCTACCACAACGATTTTGCCCAGCCAATCCCCACCGACCTGTTGTGCCTGAACCTCTGGCAAGTGGCCGAGGCTTTGGATTTCTTGAACTCCCGCTGGCACGTCCGGGAAGGTCGGAAGGTCGGGTTCCAGCATGGAGACGTGAAGCCGAATAACATCCTGCTCTTGAGCGATGTGGCGAAGTTAAGCGATTACGGGATGTCCACGGCCACTCACGGGCCGAATACGCCCTGTCCGCGTCAGGGCACCCGCGAGTACGCAGCGCCGGAAGTGTTCGCCGGGTATCAGACCGATACGTCTGACCAATTCAGCCTTGCGGTCACCTATCATGTGCTTCGCACCGGGCGATTCCCATTCCCACCGCCTCCCAAGGAGACGGGGAAGGCGTTTGTGCGCCCCGCTCCTGATCTGGGCGCGGTCACCGACACCGAAAAGCCCGCTCTGCTTCGTGGACTGGCTCCCGCTCCCCAGGATCGTTTCCCGACCTGTCGCGGCCTGATCGGAGCACTGATCGAAGCTCATGGCTTGAAGCCCGAACGTGATGATGACGGCATGTGGAGGCTTGTGAAGGACGATTCTCCGAAAAACGGATCGGCCGCGCATCGCAAGGCCACAATGCCGCCGGTCACCACTCCTCTGCCCAATAATCGCCGACCCGCCAGCGCCTGAGCGATTGGATCGTCTACCTGTCCGTTAAGAACACGTCCGGCAATTCCGCCAACTTCAATCGTCAATCTTCTCACTCGCGGAAGAGTGACTGTTGCCCGGGTTTCGATTTCGCTGGATAATAGGCTAACAAGTCACGAGTTTCCGATCTCGCACGGGATCATCACATATGGCGATTGAGTTCAACTGCCCGCACTGCGAGCACCAGTACAAGCTCAAGGACGAGCTGGCTGGGCGAACGGCCACGTGCCGCAATCCGGCCTGCCGCCAGAAACTCATCATTCCTCAACCCACTATCACTGACGACACGCCACTGCCGAGTCCGCCCCCGGCCGAAGTGGAAGCGGCAGCGCTCGCGGCTCTGAGCGAAGAGCCGAAGGTCGAGGAGAAGCCGGCCGAAAAGCTCATCCCGGTCGAGTGCAACTTCTGCGGGCACAAGTGGACCGAACCGTTTTCGCGCGCCGGCAAGAACACGCTCTGCCCCAACCCGGAGTGTAAACAGCGCATCAAGATTCCCGAACCGAAAGAGGACGTTCCCCACGACTGGCGGCAGCAGAAGAGCGGCTTGCCGAGCCTGGCGAAGAAGAACTTCGAGAAGCCGACCGACGTGCAGGATGCTGGGGACACCAAGATGGTCTCCGGTCAGGCACTCAAGGAAGGCGGGGTGTTTGAAGACGAGATCGAACCGCGACCGCTCAAGCAGAAGATCGGGTTCGTTCTCGCGGGGATTGCGCTTTTGGCCGGGATGACGTTCGGCATCCGGTCGTGCTACCTGGCGCAGGTTGACAAGAACGAGCATCGCCTGATGGAGGAAGCTCAGAAGGAGTTTGCGGACTCGGCCGATTCGCTTTCCAAGGACGAACAGCGACTCTTTTCGGCAGTGCTTCACATCGCGGCCGGCGAGTACGCGGTGCGCCATAACGACTCGCAGAAACTCAAGGAGGGTCTGGAACAGTTCGCCAAAGCCCGCGACGCGCTGCGGAGCGTGCCTCCTGGCCCCGCCCGCAACGCGGTCTCTGGCGAACTGGCACTCGCCGTGCTCTCGCTTGGAGGCACCGAGGAACAGGTGAAGGAGCAACATCGCATTCGCTGGGTGCCGGAAATGAACCTGAAGCTCAAACCCAACGAACGCGTTTTCACCGTTCACGAGGAACTGAGGCAGGCTCTGGGGCTGGTGAAGGATGCCGAGTTCGACTTCCGAAACCATCTCGCACGTCGGCTGGCCCGCGCACTCACCAAACTCGGACAAGCAGCGTTCGCCGAACAGATTCCGATCTTCCTGTTCCCCTCGGAGCAGGATGAGGCGAAGGCTATCGTTGCGCTTGAGATTTACCGAACCGATCCCTCCTCCCCTGTTCCCCGAAAGCTCGCCGATGAACTCAAGAGCCGAGGAGCGGAACTGACGAAGGCTCCGTCCGCCCAGACGCTCTTTCTGGCTCTCTCCGTGGAAAAGCCTCCGCAAGTCGTGAGCGCTCCCCCACCGGGCAACAACCCGGTATCAGACAACAGTCGCTTCGCGTACTGCGGCGCGAAATTGATGGAGAAGCAGCCCGAGGAGGCTCTGACTCTGGCGAAGCGGGGAGGAGCAGGCGATACAGTCTCGCAACTGCGGGCGCTCGTTCTCTGCGCGGACTGGTCCGCTGATCGGGGGCCAGCGCTCGATTCGGCACTGGCATTAATTACCATCAACAGCAAAAAGAAAGACGCTCCGCAACTCTCGCCGTACTCGGTGTTGCGGCTCTCGCAGATCGCCGCGAAAGCCGGCAAGCCCGATCAGGCGAAGCAATTCGCCGACTTCCTGGCGGATGAGGGGCTGAGAGTGTGGGCGAAGGGTGACGCGGTGCGGTGTCGAGTGGCCGCAACTCCGAAGGAGCGCGCGGAGGAGACGTGGATAGAAGTGCCCGACGATTCGAGGAAACAGCGTGCTGGGCACGCCTGGGGCCGCTTGTGGGTCGCGCGGCAAAATGCCTCTGTCTCCGGAGATCGCGCTGCGGAGGTGAAAGCAATCAGTAGCTGGCCGAGCGGCACGATTCTCCCGTTCGGCAAGGCCGGCATCGCGCTGGGCTTGCAAGATCAGGAAAAGTAACGTGGGTCCATTCCGGCTGATCGGCCCCATCGCTGGCTGGGAGTTGCGCCGACTGGCGCGTCGCGGAACGGCCATGCGAGTGAGGCTTGTTCTGGTCTACACTCTCTTTCTGGCATTCATCGCCTTTGCAATCTACACGCTTTGGCCCAGCGCTCGGAGCGTGTCCTCCGCTCCTTCGGCTCGGCTCTCCCTTCACGCATCGACCAACTTCGCCGAGGAATTCACACTCATCTTCCTGCTTGCGCAACTCGCGGTCGTCATCGCCATTTCGCCGGGACTCGCGGCCGTTGCGGTCGCCGAGGAGAAGGATCGGCACACACTCCCACCGTTACTCACCACCACGCTCACCGATAGCGAAATTATCTTTGGCAAGGCCGCGGGGCAAATCGTCTTCGGGCTGTCGGTGGTGTTCGCCGGGTTGCCGGTGCTGATGCTCACGCTGTTCTTTGGTGGGGTCAGTCTCGGTCTGGTGTTGGCCGGGTACGCGCTGACGGCGGGAACCGTTGTTCTCTGCGCTGCGAGTGGCATGAACGCGGCCTGCCAAAGTCCCGATCTGCGTTCGGCGCTGTTGTGGGCTTACGGCTACACGGTTCTGTTGGTCTGCGCTCCGATTGGGTTACTGCTTGCGCTTGTGGAACGCGATTCGATTGGGAGTGTGCTTCTGGCGGGTGTCGCGTTTCCGATGGTGCAACTCGCTGTCGCGACGGGATTACTCTTTGCAGCAACTCAATCGCTTCGCTTGGGTGAAGTGAGTGCCGGTCCGCGACCGGTTACCGCATTCCCGGAACCCCCACGACCGGCCGATCCTCCGTTTCTTTTGCCCGACCGCGAACCAATCCCTCAACTTCCTCCGGTCGATGAGGCGAACCCCGTTCTGTGGAAGGAACGCTGTGTCGGCTGGCGGCCGGAGTGGTCAGTTCCGGTCGTGACCAGGCCGCTGGGCACGCTGGTGGCTGTGCTGGCGATCTTGCTCTTCGTCGGAGGAGCCTGGACAGTGATGCAACGACTGGCGAAGAGTGTTGATCCGGACGCCGACCGGTTAATTCGCCCGTCTGGTACTCCAGACCTCGGAGGCTGGCTCCTGGTAGGCGCGGCGATGTTCGCAACCGGGCGATACTTACTTCCCCTGACAGTTGGAGTCACGGGCGCCATTGCCGGCGAACGGCGCCGCGGAACTCTCGATGTGCTCTTGAGTACGACACTCGCACGCGGAGCCATTCTCCGGGCGAAAGTGTGGGCACACGCCGAACGCGGGTTGATTTTTGCTGCTGGTGCAATCGCGGCTCTGGGCATGGCGTTCATCGTTGATGGAGGTGTGCGATTGGGTCTGGCCGCGGCTGCGCTGGTGGTGAGTGGAATCTGGCTGGTGATTGCTTTGGGAGCGTGGTTAACCGTTCGGTGTGCCACCGACGTGCGGGCGTTCCGCTTTCTGTTGCCGGTGACGGTTCTGGTGATCGGCTGGCCGGCCGGCGTGTGGAATCTGTTGGTCGCGGAGCCGAACATTTCAGCGGGGCGGGTTCTGTGGGGCTTACTGATCGCGTCTGGTGCCTGCGCTGTGATTGGCGCCGTGTTTTGGTGGCTCGCGTGCATGAGATTGAATCGGGGGGAGTGATCGACAGTTGCTCTGTCGAATGGCTCGCTGGATTGCAGTAAGAAGAGAATCCCCCTCACCCGCCGCTTTCGCGGAGCGAAGCGCTCCGCGGCGGCGACCTCTCCCCGCACGGCGGGAGAGAGGTGTTGTGGTTGGTCTTCTCGTGGAGCTAATCAGAACTGCAATCACTCCCACCTCGCCCCGCTTTTGCGGGGAGAGGTCGCCGCACACTGACGCCTTGCGTCAGTCGTAGCGGCGGGTGAGGGGTCTTTCAAACTCTATCAATCCCCCAACCCAAACGTGATAACCCTTCAACGCGATTCGGTTTCACTCACTCCAACTGGTAGGGGCTATTCGGGTCTTTCTCGTGGCGGATTTCGTCGACCGGCTCTTGCTTGAGCCATCCGCCGTAGAGTCGGTTGGCGGCGTTGAAGACCAGACCGTCCACGTTCCCCACATTCTTGTAAGCGTGAACGATCCGGGCGGGGACGATGAGCGCGTAGGGAGCGACTTCGCCCACATCTCGCACTTCCTTCTCTCCAAATGTCGGTGAATCTTTGCGCGCATCCCACAGATACACCCGAAACGTCGATGGGCCCGTGAAGCAGAAGTAATCGGCCTGGTCGGTGTGTTCGTGCGGTCCGCGAGCAACTCCGGGTCGGGTCATCGAAACGTAAGCCATGACCGGGTGGAATTCGGGTGGAATGAGATCATTGCGAAACAGCTCCACGAGCCATCCGCGTGCGTCGAGGTGGAACTTCAGCGGGATCCACGCGACATCGTGAATCGGCCCGCGCTCGATGTACTTCGGAAGGGAAACATTCATATCTGGTTCCTGAGCACTTTCCTC
>JAKEEV010000660.1 GCA_022616395.1 Planctomycetia bacterium
GCGAGGGAGGTTTGTAAGGTTGTAACGAGCCGCGACCGCAAGGGAGCGGTTTGGCTTTCCCGCTCCCTTGCGGTCGCGGCTCGTTAAAAAAATGTCACACAACTCCGGCCAACTGCTTAGAGAGCCGCGATCCGCGAGAGGATTCGGGGACGGAAGAGAGGAGAACTTGGAAGTGAAATAGCGGAGCGTGCGTCAGCGGCACCGGG
Organism: Planctomycetia bacterium; assembly: GCA_022616395.1. Lineage (GTDB taxonomy): Bacteria > Planctomycetota > Planctomycetia > Gemmatales > Gemmataceae > Gemmata. The sequence continues at coordinate 207 of JAKEEV010000660.1, forward strand.
TTGAGCCGGGTTCCGCGGAGCGCAGAGACGGAAGTTGGTGTGACCCGACAGTCCGCTCCGGGGATGGACAGGTATTCACCGCCCATTCCCTTCGGCAACCAGGCGACCTCCCAGCCGTTGAGCGAGGGGTTAAGCTAGAAGGCCCATGGCTTTGCGCCCCCGCCTCGCGACGGGTTTGCCCTTTCGAGGAAGAAAGGTGTGGCGCCGCAGAACGCGCCGACGCACGCCCCGGCAGGGCGACCAATACTCGCCCGGCCGTTCGCTAACCTCACTGTAGAACATTCCAGCCACACACGCAATCCGCTACGACCGGAACAAATTCCCCGCGTCCGCTATTCGCTCAGACCAAAATCAACCGGCAACCGTCTCCAGGCACTGTGAATGTGGTTGGCGGGGTTCTTCGCGCTGTCGTTCTGAGTGTTGAGGAATTCGACCACGAACTCCGGCCCCTGAATGCGGTAGGTGTACCGCTCGCCAGGAGTCGCGCTTCCGCTGTAGGCGAAAAACAACTTCGCGTCGGGCGTCGCCTTGACCTTCTTCATTTCGCCCGCGGCCAGATCTTCGGGCATCCGATCCGTGTAAGCCTGAAGCAACTTCACGAGCGTCCCCTTCTGGTCGGCGGTGAGTTTGTCGGCGGTGATGCCCACCGGCGCGCCGACATCGGCCTTCGGCTGGCCCTCCTTGATCTCCGGGAACGCCTTCGGCTGCTTCGCGACCTTATCTTGATCCGCATTGAGCGACTTGATGAGCGCGCGGGCGTGGTCTTCGATGTCCGGCAGCGTGCGAAGCCCCTTCTTCGCTCCGGCTTTCACATCTGCCGGGTTCGCTCCGAACAACATCGGAGCGCCGGCCACCACTTCGCCCTTGTCCAGCGTGTAATTCACCGACAGGTGATGCCCCTCGACCCGCCAGCCCCACTTCCCGGTGTTGCTCGGTTCGCCGAAGATGCTGACGAAATACCAGCCGGTGTTGCGAACCATCGCCCCCTTTCCGCCCTCCAGTTCCGCGAGCATTCCTTCCAGACCGATGATGCCCGTGGCCTGCTCGTAGCCCTTCGCCGACAATCCAGATTTGAGCAACTCCAGCGCGGCCTTCTTCTGTTCGGGTGTCATCTCTTCGAGCCGAACGCCCTTGCGAGTGAACTTCTTCTCCTTGTTCTGTTGGGGAGTGAAGAACCACTTGGTGCGGTGCGGGTCGTTGAAGTCGAAGGTTGCTTTCTTCTTCTGTTCGGGCGTGAGTGAGGCGAGAAACTTGTTGGCGGCGTCGGACATCTTGCCGCCGGTCGTTTCCGGGGCCGTATTGCCAACGAGCGCGACCGCGGCAATACCCGCGAGCGTCAGAGCGAAAGCAGCGAAGCGAAGTCGAGTCATGGGAAGGCTCCGTGCGAAGCGAGATGAGGAGAGCATACGCGAACGGGGGTGTTGAAGACAACTGAGTAGCCACAGATGAACGCGGAAAGACGCGGATGAACAGAGAGAGGATTAACAGCGAACTCACGAGCCGCGACCGCAAGGGAGCGGGTGAAAGTTCACTCTGCGTAACACCTATCCTAAAGAGAATTGTTTTCCTCCGGTTGGCGAAACCGA
>JAKEEV010000073.1 GCA_022616395.1 Planctomycetia bacterium
GGCGGCAACGGCAGCACGCCCGTGAGCGTCGAGGAATACAAGCGGCCGAAGTTCAAGGTGGAAGTCGAAGCTCCAAAGGAAGCCGGCAAGCTCAATGACACCATTAAAGTTCCCGGCAAGGCGATTCAGTACAACGGCGTGCCGGTTGGCGGCGCGAAAGTGACCTTCCGAGTCACACGCGAAGTGCGTTACCCCGACTGGTTCTTCGCCTACTGCTGGTGGCGTCCGGTTCCGATGAAGCCAGCACAAGAGATTGCTCACGGCATCGTGACAACCGAACCGGACGGCAGTTTCACCATTCCGTTTGTCGCGAAGCCCGATCTTACTGTGCCAGAGAAAGACGAGCCGTCCTTCCGCTACACGGTGACTGCGGATGTGACCGACACGACGGGCGAAACACGCACCGGCACGAAGTCCGTGAACGTCGGCTATGTCGCGCTTCGCGCAACGGTCGGTTCGGATGCGTGGCTGATTAGCGAGAAGGAAAGCGTCTTCAACATCAACACAACCACACTCGATGGTGAAGGGCAAGCCGCGAAGGGAACACTGAAGATTCACTCGCTCAAGCAGCCGACGAAGGTCGCGCGGCCGGACATTTCGGGCGAGTATTACCCGCGATTCCGCCCCGGAGCGGGCGAACACGACGAGCCGCTTCCCGATGCCAGCAAGCCGATGAGCTGGGAACTTGGAGACGCGGTCGTGGACAGCAAGTTCGAGACCAACGGCAACGGCAAGGCCGAACAAAAGAGCAAGCTCCAGCCGGGCATTTACCGCGCTGTGTTGGAGACCAAAGACAAGTTCGGCAAGAAGGTGACCGCGAAGTACCAGTTCATCGTTGTGAACCCGACTGCGGACAAGTTCAATGTCAAGATTCCCAACCAGATCAGTTCTCCGAAATGGTCGGTCGAGGTCGGCGAAACCTTCACGATGCTCTGGGGCACCGGCTACGATTCTGGCCGCGTGTACATCGAAGTCGAGCATCGCGGAAAGATTCTGCAATCGTTCTGGACCGAAAAGAACGCCACACAACACGTCCTGCGCGTGCCGGTGAAGGAAGAGATGCGCGGCGGGTTCCATGTGCGCGTTACTTACGTCCGCGAGAACCGCGCGTACCTCACTTCGCGTCATGTTGATGTGCCGTGGACGAACAAGAACCTCACGGTGAAGTGGGAGCGGTTCGTCTCAAAGCTCGAACCGGGCGCGAAGGAGACGTTCACCGCGGTCATCAGCGGCCCGGATGCGAAGAAAGCCGTCGCGGAGATGGTCGCCGCGATGTACGACTCGTCGCTCGATGCGTACTTGCCTCACGACTGGATGAAGCGCTTCGGCGTATTCCGTCGTGACTACTCGAACCTGCAACTGGGCTTCAACAACTCGTCGAAGGGGTTCTACCACATCCACGGCAACTGGCCGCATACGCACAAGAGCGTGGACTTGCGTTATCGCGGATTCCCCTCCGAGTTGACCTCCAACTGGCGCGGATACGACTACTTCCGCCAGAACTTCGGCGACGGCGGTTGGGAGCGGGGCTGGACCGGAGGATTCGCCGACGCCGCGCCTCTTCCTCCCGGCGCGCCCGCGCCTGGCCTCGGTGGTGGAGGAGCGAAGAAGGACGCACCCAACACGAAGGACGGCCCGCCTCTGGAACCGGGCAACAACGGTCAGCCCGGAGTCAGCCCCGGACCGGACCTCGGCGCGATCACAGCGCGGAAGAATTTGAACGAGACGGCGTTTTTCTTCCCGCACTTGACGAGCGACGCGGATGGCACAGTGCGGATGGAGTTCACGATGCCGGAGGCGCTCACGAAGTGGAAGTTCCTCGGCTTTGCTCACGACAAGAACCTGCGAAGTGGATTCATCACCGATAGCGTCGTGACCGCCAAAGACTTGATGGCTCAACCGAACCCGCCGCGATTCCTGCGCGAAGGAGACGTGATCGAGTTCACCGTGAAGGTGAGCAATCAGTCCGCTACACGGCAGAAGGGCACCGCGCGAGTTTCCTTCAAGGACACCCGCACCGACAAAGCGGTAGATGCCGAACTTGGTCTGGTGAACGCCGATCAAGCCTTTGACATCCCCGCTGGCGAAAGCAAGACGCTCTCCTGGCGCATCACGGTTCCCGATGGAGTTGGTCCACTCACTTACAAGGCCGTCGCGGCAACCGAACGACTCAGTGACGGAGAAGAAGCGATCATTCCCGTGCTTTCCAAGCGCGTGCTCGTGACGGAAGCACTTCCTCTGCCGATTCGCGGACCGGGCACGAAGGATTTTGACTTCACCAAGCTCCGCAAATCGGGAGATAGCAACACCATCAAGCACCAGACATACACGGTGCAGATGGTCAGCCAACCGGCGTGGTACGCGGTGATGGCTCTGCCGTACTTGATGGAGTACCCGCACGAATGCACCGAGCAGACCTTCAACCGCTTGTATGCGAACGCGCTCGCCCGGCACATCGCCAACAGCGATCCGAAGATTCGCAAGATCTTCGACCTGTGGAAGAACACCCCCGCTCTCGATAGCCCCCTGGAGAAAAACCAGGACCTGAAGGCGGTGTTGCTCGATGAAACACCGTGGGTGCGTCAGGCGATGGCCGAAAGTCAGCAGCGCAAGAACGTCGGCATTCTCTTCGACGACAACCGGCTCAATGTCGAGACCGCGCGGCTGTTGCAGAAACTCGCCGAGCAGCAGTATCCCGATGGCTCCTGGCCGTGGTTCCCCGGCGGTAGAGGGAATGACTACATCACGCTCTACATCACGACGGGATTTGGCCGGATGCGGCACCTCGGCGTGAAGATCGATACGGCTGTGGCAGTCAAGGCAATCGCTCGACTCGATGCCTGGGCCGACAAGCAGTATCGCGAAGCACTCAAGCACAAGCCGGAAGACAACCACCTCTCGTCAATGATGGCTCTCTATCTATATTGCCGCAGCTTCTTCCTTGCGGACAAGGCCATCGGCAACGAGTATCGTGCGGCCATCGACTATTGGTTGGGCCAATCGAAGAAATACTGGCTGCAACTTGCTAACCGACAGTCGCAAGCTCATCTCTCGCTTGCTCTGAAGCGTTTCGGAGACAAGGAAACTCCGCAGGACATCATGAAGTCGATCAAGGAGCGGTCGAAGAACGAGGAGGAACTCGGCATGTACTGGCGTGACACGGAAGTCTCCTTCTCGTGGGTCCGAGCGCCAATCGAAACGCAAGCGATGATGGTGGAAGCCTTCGACGAAGTCATGAACGACGAGAAGGCGGTAGAGGACTGCAAGGTTTGGTTGCTCAAGCAGAAGCAAACTCAGGACTGGAAGACCACGAAGGCCACGGCCGACGCGGTGTATGCTCTCTTACTTCGCGGAGACAACTTGCTGAAGTCCGATGCGCTTGTGGAAGTGACAGTGGGCAACCAAACGATCAAGCCCGAAAAAGTGGAGGCCGGGACGGGCTTCTATGAGCAGAAGTTCGTGCGCAACGAGATTCAACCTTCGATGGGCACGATCTCGGTGAAGAAGACCGACAAGGGAGTCAGTTGGGGGAGCGTCCACTGGAGCTACCTCGAAGACATCTCGAAGGTGACTGCTCACGATGCGACTCCTCTGAAGCTCGAAAAGAAGCTCTTCAAGAAGACGCTGACAAAGTCCGGTCCGGTTATCACGCCGGTGAAGGACGGCGAGGCGCTCGCGGTGGGTGATGAGATCATCGTTCGGATTGTGCTTCGCACGGATCGCGACATGGAGTATGTCCACATGAAGGACCATCGTGGAAGCGGCACGGAGCCGGTGAATGTGCTGTCGAAGTACAAGTATCAGGATGGATTGGGCTACTACGAGAGCACCAAGGACACCGCGACTCACTTCTTCATCGACTACCTGCCCAAGGGAGTCTACGTGTTCGAGTACGCGGTGCGCGTGCAACATAGGGGCAAATACCCAACCGGATTTGCTCACATCGAGTGCATGTATGCCCCGGAGTTCAACAGCCACTCCGAGACCATCAACCTCGAAGTGAAGTGAGTTCCGCGAAGTGGTAGACGTGACGGCCCGCTGGGCAACCAGCGGGCTTTCGCGTTTCCTTGCACACGAGTCAGTCGAGATACACGAGGCGTGCGGCCTCGCGGTAGGTGGGTTCCAGTTCGATCAGAACGGACTGGTGAACGTTCAGCGCGAGCGGGACCGTGGGGAGGGGTTCACCGACACGAAGGGGACACAGACGGCGTGCAATGAGTGTTCCTTCGGGCACCGGCTCACCGACGCGATAGCTCACCGCGAACGGCACCGGGCACGGCGGTTGTTCAATGCCGAGATTCACCGCTATTGCATCCGCGAACGAGAACCCGACCGGCCGCGGCAGGATGTCGATCAGCAGCAGGTGAACGCCCTGGCGAAGATAGCCGAAGTAGCGACTGGTGTACCGCTCGCGCGAATCTGGTCGGTCCTTGTTGCGCGGTGACACGATCTCGACCGCCGCAACGAGTTGTCCGTGCAGGTCGACGTGCAGCGCGGTCTGCGGGTCAAGCTCAAACACGGCCACAGCTTCGGTGTCGAAGACCCCAACGGCTTCGGCCGGCGCCGACCCACCTGCCGCAGGTTCCACCGACGGCTTCCAAGTCCGAACGTTCACGTCGGGGCGCCCGTTCGGGGCGTCGATGGTAAGCGCGGGAACGGAACCGATGTACGCACGGTAACCCTCCGGCAATCGGTCCCGGAGTTGGGTCAACATCGTGGTCTGCCAGACGTGATGCAGACTATTCCACCCGCGGTCGTCGGTCCAGTCGTGTAGCGGCATACTGCACCTCCACTGCTCATCATACCGCACGGCCCAAGTGAATGCAGTGACCGGGCCGCACGGTCTGTTCGCTCAGTTCTTTTTCTTCTTCGCGGGTGGCGGAACAGGCAGCGGCACGAAGTCGCGTTGCAGGATCATCCACTCTTGCAGCACACCCTTGAGTTTCTTCTGCTCGGTCGCGTCTGGCGTGCCCGCGATGTTCTTCAACTCGTTGGGGTCGTTCTCCAGGTCGTATAGCTCGAACATCGGGCGGCGTTCGGCGAAATACATCGCGGAAATCTCCGGCTTGAGCTTGCCGTCCTTGTTCATCGCAACGAGTTCCTTCCACATCGCCCCGCCTGCGAAATCGACTGGTGTGTAAGGAATCTGCCACAGCGCGTTGTAGATCAGTTTGTACTTCTGCGACACGACGCAGCGGCCGAGGTCGAACGCCGCGGAGTTGTTGGGCAATCCGCTGCCGTGTGCGCCGCGCTGGGCGAAGATGTATTCGCGTGGGGTATACTTCTCGCCCTTGAGTAGCGGCAGGAAACTGCGCCCCGTGATTTCCTTCGGAATCTCGACCCCGCCGGCTTCGAGGAACGTCGGCGCGAGGTCTTCTCCTGAAATGAGATGCTTGACGGAGTCCGCGACTCCCTTCGCGCGACCGCCAGGAGTGCGCACAAGGAGCGGGCAGTGAATTCCGAACTCGTAGAGCGTTCCTTTTCCGCGGAACTGTGCCGCGCCGTTATCCGCGGACACAACCACGAGCGTGTTGCCGTCGAGCCCGCGTTTCTTCAACTCCGCGAGGACCGTCCCCACGTCCGAATCGAACCGGTTGATCTCATCGTAATACGCGGCGAAGTCTTCACGCACGAGTTTGGTGTCCGGGTAGAACGCGGGCAGCTTCAGTTTGGCGGGGTCGTGCGGTTGAGGAACGCCCGCGGGTGTGTAGGGCCGGTGCGGATCGCTGAAGCACAGTTGCAGCACGAACGGCTTGCCTTTGGGCACGGCGTCGAGAAACTCCTTGAACTGCGCATGAATCTGGTCACGCTGACCGGCGGTCTTCACGAAGTCGAGTCGCTTCTGGAAAGTCTTTAAGTTGTTCTTCTCGAAAACGGTGGCGGATTCCGGCGGCAGAGCGGAGCCATCGAGGTGATACGTTCTCCCCGCGACGCCCGCGAAGTATCCGCCCTTCTCCTTCAAGATTTCGGGGAACACCTTGTATTCCGCCGCGAGCGGAGCGGAGAACCTTGTGTTCTGCACAGCGATGGCCGAGCGGCCGGTCATGATCGTTGCGCGAGACGGGGCGCACTGAGGAGTGCCGACGTAGTAGCGATCAAATCGCACCGCGTCTTTGGCGAACGCATCGATGTTGGGCGTCTTGATGTCGGTGTTGCCGTAGCAACCAAGATGCGCCCAACTCTGGTCGTCGGAAAGTACGAGCAGAATGTTGGGCTTCTCCGCGGCGCTGGCAATCGGCGAGAGAGCGAAGAGTGCAAGCAGAGCGAGACAGCGGGAGAGCATGAGGGAACTCCTGGCAAAGGGCTTGTGAGCGTCGAGGCGTAAGCCCGACGGTTTCGGAAAGATACCGTCGGGCTTACGCCTCGACGCTCACGTTATTTCCCAAACGGGGCTTCCTTCTCGAACTTGTCGAGGACGGCCTTGAGTTTCTCGCGATCAGGGTCGCGTGCATCCTTCACGGGGAGCGGTTTCTGTTCGAGCGGGTCTTTTTCCAGGTCGAACATGCGGCCATCGTTGTAGAGCTTGAAGCGCGTGTCTTGCGCGTAGCGCACCTTCGCGGTGTTCTTCCCGTGTCTCGGTTCGTAGTGGCAGAAGATCCACTCGCGCGGGTTTCCTTTCTCGCCCTTCACTTGCGGGAGGAAGCTCCGGCCATCGAGCGTTACGCCCCTGGGCAATTCCGCACCGGCCACAGCCGCGAGCGTCGGCAGCATGTCGGTGAAGTCGATGAGGTCGGCGCACACCCGCCCCCTTGCCCCCTCCCTGATGGGAGGGGGTTGGGGGTGGGTGCCCGGCCAGCTTGCGATCAGAGGTACGTGTGTGCCGAGTGTGGTGGTGTTTCCCTTGTCGCCCTTTACGTCCTTGCCGTTGAGCTTCGATGTGATCGGCTTGCCGGTACCGTTATCGCCGAGGAAGAGTATCAGGGTGTTCTCGCGCAGCTTGAGCTTCTCCAGGTGAGCAACGAGCTTGCCGACGAGCTTGTCGGTGTAGGCGACCATATCTGGAAAAGTAGCCGGACCGGGTTTCGCATCGGGTTTGCTGTCGGGCGTTGGCTCGAAGGGAGAGTGAGTCAGCACCATCGGCCAGTAGACCAGAAACGGCTTGTCCTTGTTCCGCGAAATGAAGTCCTCGATATACTCCTCGAATACATCCGGGCCGTACTTCTTCCCCAGACCTTCGAGCAGCTTGCCGTTGGCGTGGAGTTTCGGGGCCGCGTAGCGTGAGCCTTTATTCTGCTCGAAGATTTGCCACAGGCAGTATTCATCGAACCCCGCGTCGTTTGGCCCTTTCAATCCGCCGGCAAGTTGCCATTTCCCCGCGATGAACGTGGAGTAACCGGCCGCCTTGAGAACGTGGGCGAATGTCTTCTCCTTGAGGTCGAGTTGGCCGAACGTGACGTAGTTGCGGAAGTTGTACCGACCGGTCATGAGTTGCACGCGGCTGGGCGTGCAGAGGGGAGTGGCGTAGGCGTGTGTGAACCTCACACCGCTGGCCGCAAGCGCATCGAGGTTGGGTGTCTTGTAAGCTCCGCCGTTGCACCCAACACACTCATAGCCGAAGTCATCGGCCATGATGAGCACGATGTTTGGCTTGTCGGCCGCGGTCGCGTGTGCGGCCAGGAGGAGCGAGACGAAAGCGGTAATGGTGAATCGCATGACAGCCCTGCGAAGGTGCCGTCATGATACCGCGCCGAAGAGCCGGAGTCATGCGGTTTTTTCAACGTAGCCCGCCACTCCGTGGCGGTGTCTTTAAGAACCGCCACGGAGTGGCGGGCTACTTTGGGTCGCGAGCTTTCGTGATGGCTCGATGCAACCAGGCGCGGGCGAACGTCCAGTGTCGGTCGCCGGTGCTGGGAGAAATGCCTAGAGCGATTGCGGCTTCGTCTGCCGTGAGGCCCGCGAAGTAGCGGAGTTTCACCAGTTCGGCCTTCTCCGGGTGCTTTTCGGCGAGAGAATCGAGAGCTTCGTGAACCGCGAGCAGCTCCTCGTCCGGCGCGGGTGCGGCGATGCAATCGGAGTGCAGTTCTTCGCGCTTCAGTTCTCCTCCGTGACGCGCGGCGTTCTTCCTGCGTGCGTTTTCCACAAGAATGCGTCGAATGGCTTCCGCGGCAGCGGAGAAGAAATGCCCGCGGCCGTCGAACTTTGGGTGACGTCCGTCGCTGACGCTTCCGGCTCCGATTCCGACGCCCACAAGTCGCAGATATGCTTCGTGAACCAGCGCGGTGGCGCTGAGTGTCTGGCCTGGTTTTTCGTGAGCGAGGCGCGCGGCGGCGAGCTTGCGCAGTTCGTCGTAGACGAGCGGAAGCAACTCCGCGGCGGCTTGCTTGTCGCCGCGGTTGGCCGCTTCCAGAAGTCGCGTGACGGAGGTCATGCAATCCACAGATCGCGACACGCTTGCTCGTAACTCTGTTCGAGGTCAAGCGGAACAACCTTCTCTTCGGTTAACCAGAGTGGCAACGTCGGTAGTGTTTGACCAATGGTGAGTGTGTGCGACCAGGTTTCAAGCAAGGTTCGCTTCTCCTTTTTCACCCAACGACAAGACGCGGCGTACAGATGCGGCGGCTCTGCGGTCATCGTCGGGTCGCTGTGACCGATGAAGTTGAGCAATTCGGTGTATAGGTTGAAATGTCGAGTCGTCACAAGATCCACGAGACTGACCGCAACGCCTTTCTGAAGTAGCGCCGCACACTTTCCGATAAACGCATTCCGCTTTTCGAGCCGATCCTTGTTTGCGGGACTCACGATCTCGATCGCCGCAACGAGATAGTTCCGGCGGGTGGCATCGTAAACGCGGACTTCATACTCGTCGTAGTCCGGCAAGGTCGTTTCGACGGTCAGGGTGGGTGCCGTGGCGGTCCAAGTCGCTGTTGTCGCGCCACCATTTCCGTTGCTCGGCTCCGCGTTCCGCGGCACGTCTTCTTTCTCGTAGGCGGCGACATCAATCTCGATTTGCGAACCCGAGTGAACGCGCGGCGCGGCCGTGTACCCCGGCGGCAGGGCACGCCGCAGGTGTTGAACAATGGTCGCGGGCCATTGGCCGTGCAATCCTTCCCACGACACAACGGTATCAACCGGTGGTCGAAAGTGATCGCGCAGAGGCATGACTTGCTCCTCCTCGCGGGTATTGTAACCGATCCTCGCCCAAAGCCGCAGCGGTCTTGGGGTCGCCGCGGTTGGCCGCTTCCAGGAGTCGCGTCACGTCGCTCACCGCGGCTTCACCTCGTGCGGGAATGGTGCGATCCTGCTCCACCTGTCCAGTTCGACTTGCCACTTCGCGGCTTCGGTCGGCTTGCCCCACGCCTCGTAGAGCTTGACCAGTCGCTCCAGTGTGTGCGTCAGCCAGTAGGCACGATTGCGAACGCGGTCGTCGTCGAACGGCTGCGTCTGCCCCTTGTAGGCCGTCAGCAAGTGATCCTCTGCCTCCTTGTACTTCTTCTGACCGATGAGCACCTCGCCCAGAATGCTCCGGGAGTTGTAGAGTTGCGGAGAGTATCCTCCCAAGTCGTCTTCCCGAATAGTCATTGCTTCGCGCAGCACGGTCGCGGCTTCCTCGTATCGCCGTAACCGGCAGAGGCTGTGTCCGTAGCCGGTGAGGTTGAAGGACAACCGACCGGGGGCGAACACTTGCCGCATCAGGGGAAGCGCCTTCTCGTATTCCTCCACCGCTTCCTTGTACCGGCCTTGCCTGTTGAGCACGAACGCGAGGTTCGCACGGGCCGCGAGGGAACTGAGAGACCGCTCGCCAACGTGCTTGTCAAACCCCTCGATGAGTTGTCGGTGGAGCGGTTCGGCATCCGTGTACCGGCCCTGTCGGTGATACACGCCGGCGAGGGTTTCGATCGCCAGGTACGTCAGGTAATTGTCCGGCCCCTGGTATTTGAGGCGGAGTCGGATCGCTTCCTTGGCGTATCGTTCGGCTTCGCCATAGACGCGATGGCCGCTGTAATACCACGCGAGGCAGGTGAGGGCGTCGATGTACCAGGTGTCCGATTCGCCGCGCTTGAAGGTCTCGTCGCGATACCGGAGATACAGTTCCTCTGCATCAGGGCGGCCCGCCCAATTGCGATACTGCCCGACGTTACGCATCGCGATCAGCGTCGCGATGTCGCTCTCGCCGAGAATCTCCTTCGCCAGCGCCCACGCGTCCCTGGCGATGGTCTCCCCCTCGCTCTCGACAGGCTCCTTCCCTCTCCGCTTGCCCCACCACTCGGACTCCCAAATGAACGGGGTTCCGAGGCTCACTCTGGTGCGGATCGTGTCCGGGTGCCGGTCGGTCAGGTGCGCTGCGCGGAGGTCGTAGGCCCGCTTGAGGTGCCGTTTCGCGTCCGGGTACCGTTCGAGGTCGAGGTAGATCGTCCCAAGCGTGTGCCGGATGGATGCCTCGACGAGCGGGGGCAACGGTTTGGCTCCCTTCTCGTCCAGTTTCGCTGCGAGGATGTCCACGACCGTTCGCAGCTTGATGTCGGGGTCACCGCGCTTCTCCGGGCTGATGTGCGCGAAGATCCCCTGGCCGATGTAGTCGAGCGCGGCGGTCGCGTTCGCTTTCTCCTCGTTGGCTCGCCGCGCGCTCTCGGCCGCAAGGCCCGCGCTGGTAATTGCGGCGTCGCGGTCGCGAGCAGCATCCCTTTCAGCGACCAACGCCCGGTCGCGTTCGACCCGGAGGGTCTGGTCCGCGATAAGCCGGTTCACCACAACCGACACACAGCACGCCGGGATGAAGAGCGTCAGGAACACGGCCGTCCGGTTCTTGCGGAAGGTCTTCCGGAGCCGGTAGCCGAGCGTCGGCGGGCGAGCTTCCACCATCTCGTCCTTCAGGAAACGATCTACGTCGCGCGCGAACCCCGCGGCCGATTCGTAGCGGCGGTTGCGGTCCTTCTCCAGCGCCTTCATCACTATCCAGTCGAGTTCACCCTTCATCAGCTTCGAGAGCTTTCCCACATCAGTCTTGCGTTGTTCGGAAATGGTCGCGGCGGCTTCGCGCGAACCACTGATGCGCGCGCTGGGTCGCTGCGGTTCGACCTCGCGAATCAGCCGCAGCATCTCGGAATAGCCCGCGTCTCGAATCGCGTTGCGGTCAATGGGTGTGAAGCCCGTGAGCAGTTCGTAGAGCAGCACGCCCAGTGCGTACACGTCGCTGCGCGTGTCGATGTCCAGCGCGTTCATCTCCGCCTGTTCGGGACTCATGTATTCCGGCGTGCCGATGAGCGCTCCGTACTCGGTGAAGAGCGTCCGCTCGGTCAACTTCTGCGCAGTGGCCTTCGCAATGCCGAAGTCGATCACCTTTGGTACGGGTTTACCGTCGTAGAGTGTGACGAGCACGTTTGAAGGCTTGATGTCACGATGAATGACGCCCTTCTGGTGCGCGTGCTGAATCGCCTGACACACCGATGTGAACAACTCCAACCGTTCACGAGGCGGGAGGCGGTTGTCGTCACAGAACTTCGTGATCGGTACTCCCTTCACCAACTCCATCACGAAGTATGGGCGGCCATCGGGCGTTGTGCCCGCGTCGAGTACGCGTGCGATGTTCGGGTGATCCATCAGAGCCAGCGCCTGACGCTCTGCTTCAAAGCGAGCGATGACGCGCTCGGAGTCCATGCCGGCCTTGATGATCTTCAGCGCGACACGACGCCGAACGGGTTGCTCCTGCTCGGCCATGTAGACCGCGCCCATCCCGCCCTCGCCGATCTTCTGAAGCAACTTGTACGGCCCCACTTGCTTCAGTTCGGGCGGTGGCGAACCGTTGCCATAGGCCGCCGTGAGATCGGGCTTCGCCAGGAAACTGCCGGCCCCGAAGTGAGCGGCGAGCAACTCCTCGACTTCGCGAAGCAGCTCCGGCTTCTCCGCGCATTCGCGATTCAGGAATGCAGCCCGCTCGGCCGGGTCGGAAATGGCAACTGCACGCGCGAAAAGAGTCTCGTCGGTCATTGGGCGGTCTCCAACGGGAGAGCGGATCACAGCTCAATGCGAAATCCACTTCCAAAACGCACCACTATTTTTTCACGACCTTCTTGAACTCCTGATCCAGGAACTTCACGCTCTCCACTTCACCGTTGTTTCCCAGTCGGAATTGCACATCGAGCGTGCCGCGGTCGAAGGACACAATCTCGTCCTTTGGCTCCACCGGCACCACCGTGAACGTGTCGTAATGGTAGTGATCGAGCCGGAACGTGAACTTCCCCCACTTGATCCAGAGCTTGTCGTCTTCCAACACCACTTCAGCGCGGCCGTAAGCGCGTTCATCGTACCCGCCGGTGTATTGTTTCAGGGGCAGGCTTGGTTTCGTGTCCACCTTGCGGTCATTGGAGCGCTTCACCTTCGCCACCGCGACGTTGAAGTCGAACAGAGCCAGTTCCGTCTTGTGGAACGCGACCCAGTCTTCGCTCGGCAGGCCGAGCAGCACATCGAGCGCGGTCTTCGCCACGGCCTCGGTCAGGAACGACGGCCGCATGTTGCACAACACGAACACGCCGAGCTTCTTTTCGGGAACGAGCATGCACTGAGCGCGGAAACCCGTGAGCGTGCCTCCGTGCGAGACACAGTTCACCCCGCGATAGTCGTGAACGAACCAGCCGAGGCCGTAGCTTGAAAATCGCGTGACCTTTGATGGGAAGTAGATCGCGAACGGTCCTTCAGGTTTGAAGAGCATCTGAGCCGTGTGAGTTTCCTTGAGTTGGTTCTCGGCCAGAAGCTGCTTGCCATCGAACTTCCCGCCGGCAAGCTGGAACTTCAGCCACGCGGCCAGGTCGCGCGCGCTGCTATTGATGCACCCCGCTCCGCCCGCGTGGTCGATCTCGTCCCACTTGATCGGAATAATCGACTTGTTGTAGCCGTAGTAATGCGGTGTAGCGTGGTCGGACTGAGACTTGCCCGCCTTCCAGGTGCAACTGGTCGCCTTCATGCCGAGCGGATCGAAGATGCGGGTCTGTGTCACCTTCGCCCAGTCGCTCTTCTCGATCTTCCCCGCGATCACGCCCGCCGTTGTGAATGGCACGTTGGAGTATTCCCACTTCGAGCGGAACGATGTGGACGGCTTCCCTCTTCCCCATCGGCGAATCACTTCTCCGCTATCGCCCGAAAGCCCGGCCCAGAGCATGTCGTGTCTGGGCATCCCGGTGCGGTGGCAGAGAAGATCGCGCAGAGTCACGTCGCGATCCGCGAGTTCGTCGGAGAGGCGGAAGTAGTCGAGGTGATCGCGCACCTTGTCATCCCACTTGAGCTTCCCCTCCGCGGCGAGCATCGCGATTGTCGTCGTGGTGAACGCCTTCGAGCACGACGCAATTGGGAAGATCGTGTCGGGCGTCACCTTCTCCGGCTTGTCCTTTTCGCGGACTCCAAAGCCCTTCAAGTAAATCACTTCTCCATCGCGGACGATGACGACCGAAGCACCCGGCACCTTGAACTCCGTGAGCGCCTTCTCGACGACATCATCAATCGCCTTCGGGTCAAATGCAGTGGGTGTAACCGGTCGCGGAGCTGGCGCAACCGGCAGTTCAGCGCGCAGTGGAGCCGGAACGAACAACAGCGCGAACAGGAGTGCATAGCGACGCATGTGCTTCTCCGAGAAAGAACGGGAATGCCACCATCATTCACGGAACA
>JAKEEV010000661.1 GCA_022616395.1 Planctomycetia bacterium
CTCTCAGGCGCCCAGAGCGCGCTTGTCCACGAACAGAGTATTGGGGAGCGTCATTCCGCGAAGCTCGTAGCCCTTCTCGGCCATCAGAGCCAGCGTTTCGGGATTGTGCCGGGTCGTCGCGGTGATGAGTGTCTCAGCACAGATTACTTTTGGTCGGAAGCGGGCGTAATCGAGTGTCCTGAGCACGGCGAAATCCATCCCCTCGATGTCAATCGAGAGGAAATCCGGCGCTGAGCCTCCGAAGTGCTCCGCGATCACCCGGTTGATATTCAACAGCGGCATCTTCACGACCTTGAGGAGCTTTGTGGTGGTCTCGCGGGTCAGCCGGTCGGCCTGATCCTTGTCGAAGGTGTTTAACTCGTCGTCGCTGAGCACGAAGTAGTCCGCCTCCGGTGTCTCATCGACGCCGATGCCGGCGACCAAGACCGTGTCGCCCGGTCGCTTTCTCTGAAGCTTGCTTGTGAGAGCTACGTTCGGCTCGACCAGCACTCCGCGCGCTCCGCGTCGGTGGAACAGATAGGTGTTGTTCGACCGGATCGGCTCATACGCTCCGATGTCCAGATAACTCGGCTTGTCGATTTTGAGCGAAGCGAACAGGCTACTGGCGACGAGATCCTCGCCAAACTGAGCGAAGGAGAACTTGGTTCCGTCAGGGAGTTCCTTCTGCGTCCATTCCATCGGCTGCACCCAACTCGCGGCCTTCCCCGCGATCAGTCCCGCCAGTCCGCCAACGAAGAATTCGCGTCTCGGAAGGCGGAAGAACGACTTCTTCTCCTCCGTGGGCTTTTCGGGTGTCGGGGAGGGTATCGGTTGCGTTGTGGGTGTGCTCATGATCTGGTGGAGTAAAAGGAAGCGAGTTTGCTGGAACTGTAGAACACGCCCGGCAGGTTCGGTTATTCTGTCGTGAGATTCTTTCCTTCTCAATGGAACCCGCCATGCTTGCGCTTCTTTTGACTGTCTCGACGCTGACTCCGGGAGCTGGCGCCCCGGAACAGCCCCAGATCGCTCCTCCTCCGCGGCCGGTCAATCCGTTCGCGAAGTGGGAGAAGAACATCGTCGCCATCGAGAAGCGCCTCAGCGCCAATCCGCCCAAGCCGGGCGCGATCTTCTTCGCGGGCAGTTCCAGCATCGTGCAGTGGGATTTGAAGAAGTCCTTCCCGGACGCGAGTTACATCAACGTTGGTTTTGGCGGTTCGGTGATCGTGGATAGCACGCACTTCGCCCCGCGAATCCTCACGCCCCACAAGCCGGGCACCATCGTCTTCTACGCGGGCGACAACGACATCGCGCGGGGGAACACACCCGAACAGGTGTTCGCGGACTTCAAGGCGTTTGTCGCGGTCGTGCGAAAGGATAACCCGAGTTGCCGGATTCTGTTCATTCCGGTGAAGCCGAGCCTCGCACGCTGGAAACTCTTCGACGTGCAGAAGAAAGCCAACTCGCTGGTGAAGAACTTCTGTGAGAAACTCGACGGACTGGTGTATGTGGACATCGTACCCCTGATGCTCGGTTCCGATGGCACACCCCTCCCGGAACTCTTCGTCAAAGACGGCTTGCACCTCACTCCGAAAGGTTACCAACTGTGGAACGCGGAAGTGAGGAAGGCGCTGAAGTGAGCCAGGATTGCAGGGAGATGTTGCTGAGCTTTCGTTGGAATGCTCGGTTGGTGTGGGGACAGAAAAACGAAGACGCCTCACCCGCCGTTACGACCGACGCGAAGCGCGTCAGTCTACGGCGACCTCTTCCCCGCAGAAGCGCTTCGCTTCGCGAAAAGCGGAGGGGAGGGGTCTTGGCTTCACTCACACCAACCGGGCAATTCGACAAACCACATTACCATACAGGTGTCCCCTCCCCCTGATTGGTTGAACCGCGTGTGTGTGTGGGATACAATCCACCGATCGGGATCATGCGAGGAAATCCCGATTCCACTGTCCGTTTTCCACACCCGCCGGCTCGCCCGCCGCGCGGCCCCGTCGAGAGTGAGGTTATTCGTGCAGGTGACAATTTCCGCCCGACACGGGCAACTAACCGATGGTATCCAGCAACAACTCAAGGAAAGGGCGGAGAAGTTGCTTCACTTCTTCAACCGCCTGACCATGATCGAGGTGACGGTGGATTTACACAAGGAGCGTGATGGCAAGTTGAAGGTGGAAATCCTGGCGACGGCCGAACACGAGCACGAGTTCGTCGGCCGCGACCAGGATGCCGACGTGCTGCATGCGTTCAACATGGCCGCCAGCCATGTCAAGCAGCAGATCACGCACTACAAGGAAAAGATTCAGGACCACCGGCGCGATCCGTCGCACGGGGACAACACCGGCAAGAAGCCCCAAGGCGCGTGATCGGCCACAAGGGGAGCGGAATGAATCCGCCAGATGCGAGGACTCACGCCCGACTTGCCATTCGTCGGGATTGCCCAACCAAGACCAGAGGGCTGCATGCGCCTGTGCAACTTCATTGTTCGAGACGCGATCATTCCATCCCTGTCGGCGACCGTACCGCCCAGCGAAGCCCGCGACCCGGCGGTCGTCGGGCGAGTCAAGGAGGCGGTCGTCCGCGAGATGGTCGAGTCGCTCCATGCCGCGGGCCACTTCCGCGAACCGGATGTGAACGGCATCGTTCAGGCCGTGATGCGACGGGAACAACTCGGTACCACCGGGATTGGCCGGAACATCGCGATCCCTCACTCGCGTCATCCCGCTGTGGATCGACTCATCGGAACGCTTGCCCTCTCCCGCGAGGGATTGCCGTTTGACAGCCTCGACGGCGAACCGGTGTACGTGTTCGTGCTTCTGGTTTCGCCCCAGGATCGCCCCGGCGATCACTTGCGGGCACTCGAAGCTGTCGTCCGGGCCATGCGTAACGACGACTTCGTCCGGCAGTTGCGCGCCTGCCAGACACAAGAGGAAATCTGGGCGCTGTTGGAAAACGCCGCTCCCGGATGGTAAGGTCACCAGCCGGAAGAGCAACGGGAGGGAAATCGTAGGACGGGCTTTCTAGCCCGTCTCAGACGGCCCAGAAGGGCCGTCCTACGAAAGGCGCGGCGAAGGTGTCAGCCCGCCGAGACTCGATGAGGAGGGCGTTTCAGGGGATTGTCATGACCGGCAGAGCGAGCGGAACTGGGCCAGGGCCGCGGGACTCGCTCCCGCCCGGCTCCCGTTTGCCCGTGCCCGACCCAAATCCAGCTTCCTCAGTCCCGACCGAGTCAGCGATGAACGGCCCGATGCGTCGGACAGTGCGCGTAATCAATCCGTTGGGGTTGCACTGGCGGGTGGCCGAACAGTTTTCCCGCACCGCCGGCCGATACACAAGCGCCGTCGTCGTGCGAAACGGCGAGACATCCGCCGACGGGAAAAGTCCGACGAGCTTGATTCTTCTGGTCGCTCTGCCAGGGACGGAGTTAGTGTTGGAAGTCGATGGGCCTGATGCGGCGATGGCGATTGATCCACTGGCCGCGATTCTGGCCGCCCCGAGCGGAGAAGACTACACCATCTGATGGGTTGAAAAGAACGTAGGACAGGCATCTTGCCTGTCTGGTTTCGTAGGAGAGGCATCTTGCCTGTCAGTCATGGAGACAGGTGTCCAGCCTGTCCTACGAAGAACACTGATGACCGGCACTGCCCGAGCCGGCCGCTGAAACACACACGGGCCACCGGACGTTCCGGCGAATGGAATACAAGTACGGTATCGCGGTCTCTCCCGGCGTCGCCATCGGCCCGGCCCTCGTGCTGGACACCGAGGGCGTCCTCATCCAACACCGTACCGTGCCGCCCGACCAGGTGGAGGCGGAAGTCGTCCGCCTTCAAAAAGCGCTCGATGAAGCTGCCGAGGATGCTCGCAGTACGCGCGAACGGCTCACAGCCAAGATCGGGCCGACCTTCGGCAACATCTTCGGCGCACAAGCGTCGGTGTTCCAGGATCCCGGGTTACGCAGCCAGGTCGAAACTCTCATCCGCATCCAGTACTACTCCGCCGAGTACGCGGTCAGTCGGGTCATTCGCGATTTCGTGAAAACTCTGGAGGAAGCGGCTCGAAAGATCCCCGAACACTCACGCGCCGAGATTCTTCGTCGATCCGCCGAGTTTATCGACCTGGAACGTCAGGTTCTCGCCAACTTGCTCGGTCACCCTACCGACACATTCACCAATCTGACCGAACCGGTCGTCATCCTGGCCAACGACCTGATGCCCTCGGACACCGCCGATTTTAATCCGCGCACTGTTCGAGCATTCGCCACCGAAAGCGGAGGAAACACCAGCCACACCGCAATCCTCGCCGGAGCGCTGGAAATTCCCGCGGTCGTCGGCATCGGCCGGTTTCTGACGGATGTGTCGGGCGGTGACATGGTCATCGTGGACGGAGAAGAAGGTGTCCTCATCATCGATCCAGACGAGGACACGCTCCGCAGATACGAAGACAAGCGCATCGCTCTTCTGTCCCGCGTTGACCGCTACGAGAGTATCCGAGACAAGCCAGCGGTCACCAACGACGCGACTCCAGTCCCGATCCGGCTCTTGGGCAACATCGAACTGGCTCAGGAAGCCGAGCATTGCCTGGAACGCGGAGCGGAGGGAGTCGGTCTGTATCGCACCGAGTTCCTCTATCTCAACAAGACCGCCGACCCGACCGAAGAGGAACACTACTCCGCTTACGCGTCGGTGCTTCACAAACTCGGGCCAAGCCGCCCGGTGGTGATTCGCACGCTCGACCTGGGCGCGGACAAGTTTTCCAGTCTCTCGGGCACCGTGGCGGGCGAGAAAAATCCGTTTTTGGGCCTTCGCAGCGTCCGGTTGTGTCTGCGCAATCTCGACCTGTTCAAAACGCAACTTCGGGCTATTCTGCGGGCCGCGGTCCACGGAGATGTGCGAGTCATGTTCCCCATGATCAGCACGATGGACGAACTGCGCCAGTGCAAGACGCTCCTCAACGAGGTGAAGGAAGATCTGGAAGACGCCGGAGTCCCCTTCAAACGGGACGTGCGAGTCGGTACAATGATCGAAGTGCCGTCCGCCGCCCTCCTTGCTGATTTCATGGCGCGGGAGGTTGATTTCTTCTCGATCGGGACCAACGACCTGATCCAGTACACACTTGCGGCGGATCGCAACAACGAGAACGTGGCCAACCTGTATCAACCCTCCGACCCGGCCGTTCTGCGGCTGATCCAGATGGTGGTGCAGGCAGCCCAGCGAGCACAGATTGAAGTGAACGTGTGCGGGGAGATGAGCGGGGAACAGCTCTTCATCCCCCTCCTGGTGGGTATGGGCTTACGGCAACTCAGTGCCACACCACGCAAGATCCCCGAGATCAAGCAGGTGATTCGTGTCCTTCAGGTCACGGAGGCGCAAGAGGTGGCTCGGCGTGCCCTCGGACTGGAAACAGCCCGCCAGGTGAGCAGTTATTTACGCGAACAGTTACGCCGTATTCTCCCCCAGGCGGTCGATTGAGAAGGGAACCACCGGTCATTACCCACGGCGCGGCCGTGGCCGAATTGAAGGAAGGAATAGCGGGGCACTCAAACCGCTGTGACCGGCCCATTCCATCGGACACGCGAACGGGTTGAGACGAACCCGGAGAAATGCGGAATGCGGAACGCGGAATTCGGAACGAAGACAGAAAGATCGCTGCACTTCATTCCGCATTCCGCGTTCCGCACTCCACATTTCAACAAACCGTGCCCCTCTCCAGTTCCGGGCACCGGTCCACCGGCCTGCGTCCAACTCCTCCGCGCTTACCGCCTCGGGGACTGGAGGGGCATTCGTTCAGTGATCCGTGATCCGTGATCCGTAATCAGTCGAATACGTCTGCGGAACCCTTCCGCAGCTTCTCTGACTGTTCACTGCTGACTGATCACTGATGACTGCGGCGATGCCGGACCCGATGCTCGGTGACAAATTTCGTTTCCGGTTCGCCAAGTCGGGGATGCTCCGACTGGTGAGCCATCACGACCTGATGCGGTGCGCGGAACGGATGCTCCGCCGCGCCGCCGTGCCGTTCAAGTCTACGGCTGGCTTTCACCCCACTCCGCGCCTCGTCTTTGCTCTCTCCCTGCCGCTTGGCGTCGTTGGCCGCGACGAAGTTGTCGAACTCGAACTCACCCAACCCCGCGACTGCCAAGAACTCCTCGCCGCTCTTGCCGCGCAGGCGCCGGCGGGCTTAACCTTCACCCGTGTGTCGGTCGTGCCCATGAAGGCGACCGCAACACCCCGCCGTGTTGTGTACGAACTTCCTCTGCCTGCCGAACGCGCCGCGGAAGTCGAATCCGCCGTCAGCGAACTTCTCTCCAAGCAACAGGTGTGGGTCGAACGCCTGCGCCCCAGCCCCAAGCGACTCAACATCCGGCCGTATGTGCGGGGTGTCAGTGTGAATCACGGACCCACCCCCCAACCCCCTCCCTGCAGGGAGGGGGAGAAAAACACCGAGCGTTTCGATTCGCTTCCTGGCTCCGAGCCCGCTTCTTTCTCCCCCTCCCTGCAGGGAGGGGGGTGGGGGGTGGGTTCTTCTCTTCGCCTCGACCTCTGGGTGACCCAGACCGGCACAGCGCGCGCGGATGAATTGCTCCGCCTGCTCGGAGTCTCGGACCTGATCGAAGCAGGCGCGGTTCTGGAACGAACACAAGTTGAAATTCGTGATGAAGTCCCTGCACACAATCCGGTACACGATCCGGCGGATGGTCCGCCGGACGGCCCGGCCGATTCCCAACGCCTGACCGGTTCCGAAGTCGCTGCGCTAACCGCGCGGCTGGAAGAA
>JAKEEV010000662.1 GCA_022616395.1 Planctomycetia bacterium
GGAACCTCCCTCGTGAGGAATGACTCCCTGAGTTTACGCGAAGAGCGAAGGAATGTGAATTAGGAGCAGGCAGAGAAGACCCCCTCACCCGCCGGTACGCGTCACTATCGTTCCGCTCCGGCGACCTCTCCCCCGCACGGCGGGGGCGAGGTCGCCGCCGATGCGAAGCATCGATAGCGGCGGGTGAGGGGGCTGCGCTTTCTCTTCTCCAATCACCTCACCTTTGCGCCAACGTACTCAACGCACCTCTTCGCGCATTCCGCAACGCTCAACTCTCCGGTATCGAGCGTCAGGCGCGGAACACCAAGCGGCTGAGCTTCCGCCTTCACGCGGGCGAAGAGTTCCGGTGTGCGGTTGCCCGCCAGATGTGTACCGCTGGCGTGATCGGCTTGAAGTCGCTCACGGGCGACGGTGTCGCTACAGATGCATTCAATCACTCGCAGAGGTTGACCAAGACTCTCCGCGAGCGCGATCGGAGCATCGAGCTGGCCCGGTTTGCTGAACGTGCGGCCGTCGAGAATGACCGTGCGCGAAGGATTCGTTTTCAGGATGTAAGCAGCAGCGCCGTAAATCGCGGACAGGGCGATGTCGTCTTGCTCGTTGGAGTAATCCAGAACCAACTCCGGGAACAGAGCCGCGCGCACCTCGTCCTTCGAGAGTACAACGCCCCACAGTTCCGTCGCGAGCTTGGCCGCGAGCGTGCTTTTGCCTGTTCCAGGCAACCCAGCCATCACGATGAGCACACGGACACCTTTCAAGACAGAGGACTAACCACAGAGACACAGAGACACAGAGAAAGACACAAAACAGAGAGAAGTCATTCTTGAGAACTCTTCTTGAACTCTCTTGTGTTTTCTCTGTGTCTCTGTGTCTCTGTGTCTCTGTGGTTAGTCCTGCCTCTGCCTCACTTGACTTTCACGACCATTGGCGTCTGTTCGATGTTCCCCGCGGAGTCTTCCGATTGCGCCTTCAGTTCCGTGGCGGCATCCAGAGTGATTTCCCACTCGCTGAA
>JAKEEV010000663.1 GCA_022616395.1 Planctomycetia bacterium
TCCTTGTCCACGCCCGCCATGATGCGAAGCAGTGTCGATTTCCCGGAGCCGTTATCGCCGATCACACCGATCTTCGCGCCGAAGTAGAAATAGAGGCTCACGTCCTTGAGCACTTCCTTCTTGCCGTAGTGCTTGGTGAGCTTCGTGATGTTGAACAGGTATTTTTCGCCCATGATTCCCTCGCGGCAGTTCTGGCCGACTGTGCTGAAGGAATCTTATCGGGAAGTGCAAGAGGGAACGCGGGTGATTTCGAGAACACAGGGCTTCCGCCCTGTGCTACGTCAGTCGGCCGCTCCGCGGCGAAGACAAACCGGTCGCTAACGCTTCCGGCTCTGATTTGTCTTTCGCCCCGGAGGGCCGTCTGACGTAGCACAGGGCGGAAGCCCTGTGAACTGTAATCAATATCACTCTGGCACCTTGCCGGCCAACCCCGCGAGTTCGGCCGCGTCGAATGTCCGCACGGAGCCGTCGAGCATCACGAACTGAGCCGGTCGGCCGTTCGGCCCGCTGAAGGTCTTCGCGCCGAGGCGCGGATCGCGTGCGTTGAACGGATCGCCCCACGCCTGAAAGTTCGACGACACTTCGCCCGCGAGAATCACGTTTGATGTGCCCTGCGGAAAGGAATTCGGGAGCGTCAGCGGCTTGTCGGAGAGCACGATTTGGACATTCCCCGCGTAGTGACTGATCCCGACGAAGTCGTTACCCTTGAAGTCGCTGAAGGCGGGGTGCAAGTAAACCTTCACCATCGTTCGCATCGCGTTCGCGTTGGCCGGGTCGGTCCAGGGTTTCGTCAAGTCGATCTGCCTGTAAAGCGCGTCCTGTTCGATGTAAGGCAAGAGTGCCGTTTGCCACGAGTGCAGCGGCCGACCGGTTGCATCGAACGTGGAGCGCGGTAACGCTGGCGGCTTGGTGTTGTCGTGGTAGTTGTGGGCCGCGAGGCCGATCTGTTTGAGGTTGTTCGCGGAGTACGCGCGAGGCCGAGCGTCAGGACCAGACACCAACGGTTCTGGAGAGCGAGTCAGCCACGCGGTCTGATGGGTCATCCCCACCATCGCGATCCCCGCGACAAACAGTAGCACGACAAGCCCCACGAACTGAAGCGTTCGCTTCATCGGCCATTGCGAACCAACTCCAGAGAGCCACCGGCAGAGCAAATGCGCGCCGATGATGACACCCAGCAAACACACGAGAGCAGTTCCGATCACCCACGGATCGGGCTTCGCGTTCGGCACCACACGCGAGAGATACTTGATCCAGCCGAGCGCGAGCGTGATCGGCACCTCGATGAAGAACGTGCCTCCCGGCAAGGCCAGACCACAGCACGCGACGATTATGGCGATGATGACGAGCAATTCAATAAACGTGAAACTGCGCCCGCGGCGCGGCGGAGTGGGCGATTCGGGAGGCGACTGTGTTTCGTTCGTGTTGCTGGACATGGCGTAAACCCGCGTCCAAGTAGTCCCGCCTTGCCGAGGCGGTTTTCATAGTAGTCATCACGCTCCGCGTGATGGTCGCGAGCGCAAGCGAGCGAAGACAAACCCCGCCGCGATAGCGGCGGCATCACGCGGAGCGTGATGACTACTCTGAAAGCCGTGCCACTCGGCAAGCGGCACCTACTGTATTGACCGGTTGTCTTTCACGAGCGGTTCGGGCGTGCGGATGAGCCAGCCGGTTTGTTGAATCAATCCCGTGAACGCGAGACCCGATGCGAACATCACCACGAGAAGCGCAACCACCTGGAGCGTTCGCTTCCACGGCCATCGACGATCACTTGCAGCCAGGAGCCAGCGAACCGTGAAGTGCGTGCCGACGATGACGGCCGCGAAGCACGCGACCGCGGACGCAACAGCCCACACATCCGCATTGACCTGAGAGAGCACACGCAGAAGGTACTGCGCCCAGCCGACCGCAAGCTCGAATGGAATCTGAGCCACCCAGAACCGCCCGAGAATCACCACATAGAACGCGGGGACGATAACCACCACGGACAGAAACAACATCGCGAGCAGTTCGAGCAGGTTCGCGAGCCTCACCTTCCTTCTGTCGCCAGTCCTCATGCCCCTGACACGATTTACCAGGGAGACAGTGAGGACCGCGAAACCCACCACAAGGCAAGCGAATGTGATCAGTGCAACCAACTCCCCGTCCATCACTTGGCCTCTGGTGAGAGCAATGGGGCAAGTTCGGCAGACTTCATCCGCCGAATCTCGCCATTGGTGAATAGCACCAGTCGCCAGTCGCCGAACAATTCCGGTTCACACGCGAGAATGCGGCCGCCGTCGTCCGTGTTGCGGCCTTCAAAGTACAGGTAGCGCATTCCGGACGCATGCGGAGTTTGCCAGGAATACGGTCGGATCGAGCTTTCGCCCGAAGCGGGGAACTGTTTGTCGTGCTTGAGCGCGTAGGCGGCGAGTTCCTTGAACAGCGACTCCAGTTTCGCCCGACGAACCTCTTCCGAAGGGCCGGGAGGAGGAGATTCGGGCGTCTTCTCGTCTCCGAGCGTGTAAGTCAGTCCGTCCTTCTTCCAGGCGCCGGGCGTCATCAGTTCGCGTGCTCCGGAAATCATCGTCAGGACGAGAAGAAACAGAAACCCCCACAACCCGACCAACCCAAGCGATTTGAGATAACTCAGACGCGGAAGTTTCGGGAAGTCAGAACGCAGCGCGTTCCAGATCCAGCGGATGATGAACGCCGAAGCCAGAAACACGACGAGGAAGAACGAGATGCTCTGAAGCCGCATCGACGCGGCATCGGTGAGCGTGAAGCTCGGCATCCCGGCGAACACAGGAGCCGTATCCGCGAGGACGATCACGACCGCAAGGAGCAGAGCGTGTCGCATTGGCGCACCCACGCGGGGGAAGTGAAACCACCCATCATGGTAAACGCGGCCGACGCGATTTCATTCCGCATTCCGGCAGCCATCATGCGGTTTTCATTCCGCATTCCGCATTCCGCGTTCCGCATTTCTCTTGACGCGGTAGATCGTTCCCTTCGTGCGTTCGCCGCCGGGTTCGCCGGCTCGGGCGAACTCTGGTGTCACGGAGTAACCAATCTCTTCAAGCTGCCACCGAAAGACGCGAGCCGGCAAGCGGTCGGGGTCGGCGATCAGACACGTTCCACCGGGCGCGAGCACCGCGTCGAACAACTCCACAAGCGGTTCAACCAGCCGCTCCTCGTACATCAAGTCGGAACCGATCACCACGGGATACTTCACATCGTCCGGCGGCGCGCGGAAGTCGAGAAGTTGCGTGCGGAAGCCGGCCGGGTAACCATTCAGACGCGCATTGGCCGCGGCGAAGGCAAGCGCGGTCTCATCCACATCGGAAAACGTGACGCGCAGCCCGCGCGCCAGACACGCGATCCCGGCCAGTCCCAGCCCGCAGCCGATTTCCAGCACATGCACCGGCTGTGGATACTTCCCCCACGGTTCGCGCAGCACCGCCTTCGCAAGCATTCGCGCGGAAGGCCAAAGCGTCGGCCAGTGCGGAACGTATTCATCGGCGGCGTATGCAGACCGCACCCACGGATGATCGAAGAGCCGGTCGGAATCGGTCGGCCGTTCGATGCGAAACGTGTAATCGTCGATGAAGACCGTCTCGCGAACGGTCTCGTCGACAAGCTCCGGCGGCGTGACATGAAATCGCGGTGGCATGGCGAAGGGTTAGTCTCTGGCCATCGCCACGAGATTCTGAATGATTGCTTGCGTGCGCGGCGAGCGGAAAATCTCGGCCAACTTGGCGAGAAGTTGCGCCTCATCCTCGATTCGCACATCAATGTCAGGTGCCGATTTCACGACGACTGGAAAGCCGTTTGGGGCCGATTCAACCACGACCAGCGAGAACGAATACGCCAACTTGGGAACATGCAGATCGCACCGGAACCGAAACGGGTAAAGCGGGTCGACACTCAGGGAGGGAGAGACGTGAAACTCCACAAGTCCGTTCGTCTTCTCTTTCAAACCGCGCCCGGCTTCTTCGAGTATTTGCTTGATGCCGCGAGTGGTTTGGTCAATTGCAATGTCCGGCCAAAGATCGGTGGCCATAGGTTCCTCGTCAGGTGAGGGTAAACACCACGGGCAAGTGGTCCGAGGCGTTGGTGTGATCCGGGAGGCCATTTGCATCAACCAGCGGCAGAACGGCGGCTCGGTTGAGAATCCGCAGGTGTTCGGGTGGGATCCGGTCAGCGAACTCCGGTCGGATCACCACGTCGAACATGTGCCAAAACGGCTCCGTCGCCTCATCACCTTCTCGGTAATAATACGTCGCGGTTCCCGCCGCGCCACCGGCAGTTGTTCCGTAGAGCCGCCACATCGGGTTATAAAAGAAGTCCGTTCGCGCCGCATTCCGAAGACGTCGATCCGAGAGAGTCCGAATTTGGGGCACTCCCAACGCGTGCAAGCCGTTCGCACCAAGAACCGAAGCCTCGTACGGATCGGCGTTGAAATCGCCCAACACCAAAGTTCGACGATGCCCGCGGTCGCGTTCCAGTCGGCGAGTGTGGTCCGCCAGGAGTCGGAAGAAGTAGGCTCGCGTGTCGTCCTGTTGAGCGTTGCGCCGGTCCGGGCCGTGGACAACCACGACTACCCATTCCTCTCCCCCAGCCCAGGTCACCAGCCAAGGCTCAGCTCGCTCCGAGCTGAACGGGGTGAGCGGTCGTTCGATGTTTATCCCACGAGCAAACACTCCGAACCTCTCGCCAGTTCCGCCTCGCGTGTACCCTTCCGACTGAAGGAGCTGCGGCAGAGCCGAAATAGGCGGATACTCGACCAGAACCAACAGGTCCGGTTGAGTTTCCAAGACGAGCGGAAGAACCAACCCATCAAGTTGCTTCCGCTGCACATTCCAGAACAGTACGCGGGGCATGGGCGGACCTCACATCGTCCTGACGCAAGCGACCAACTCCGGGTGCGTGAGGGGGCGGTCGGTCGGAAAGAGAATGAAGCCCGCGGGGGTTTCCGCGCAGTCGAGGATGATTTGCCGGTTGTTCGGCACCGAGAAGCCGTCCTCGGCGACAATGTGCCCGCTAATGAGCAACTCCGCGTTCATCTTCGCCAGGAAGTCCGCCACGGTCTGAGCGTTCGTGTCGCGGCCCCATAGCAAACTGTGAACCGAGCCGCCCGGTTGCAGGTCAACGTCTTCGTAAGTGTCGCGTTCAAGTCGGGCCGGGTCGAAGAGTTGCATCGAACGCGCCGGCGGCAGACTGTGGCAGACAAGCACGCCGTTGGGCGCCCGGATTGCCACCGGCAGAGCCTGGAACAGTTCCAGGTACGTGGAGTAAATCCGCGGGCCGAACTCCGAGCCGTAAGCGGTGTTCACGCCTTCCTGAAACAGCGCGTTCTGGTTCGAGTCCGCCTTGATGACCGGTCGATTGGTCCACTGAGCCAGTTCGTGATTGCCCGGCAACAGGTGAACTTGCTTCGGGAACTGACACTTCAGCGCCGCGAAGAGATCAACCAGTTGATGCGACTTGTCTCCGCCTCCGGGATAGCGGTGTTTGCCGTGAATCACTTCCTGAAGGATGAAGTGGCGGGTGGGGTGTTCCGCAAGCCCCGCGAGTTTGAGTAATGCCTGAAAGTGGGGAACGTGACCGTGTATGTCGCCGGCAACGAGTACCTCCGTGCAGTTCTGAAGTGAGAGCGTATGCCCAGAGCGGCCCGGAGTGGCGCGCACCAGCGCAATCGCCTGGCGAAGGTGCGTCAGCATGCGCTCTGGAGCGGGCAACTTGACATCCTCAACCGAAATAGAGTTGTTCCAATTGTAACAACGCGGACGGGCTATTCACAGATAACGCAAGCGCAACATCGTTCGGTCCCCTTGTCCGCATCAGCGGCATTGCGAGAATAATCCGCACTCTCTGTATTCTTTCCAGTCAGAGTGAGAGCGATTCCACCCGTGGAATTGTTCTCATGCGGTGAGTTGTGCGCAAGAAGTGATCCGCCTTCGGGCCGTTGCATGAGTTCCTCATCGAATCCGCGTAGCCCACAAAGATATGTTTCATCACCTCGCCTGGGTCTCTACCCGATGGAGCTGTCCCGCAACCTGAGGGTGGACAGCGTGTCCCGGCTGGACCCGCTTCCTCCGCGCGCCCTCGACGCCAATGATACGGTCGCCGACGCCGTGGCTCTGATGCGCGCGGAGAACATCGGTTGCTTGCTGGTCACTGAACATGGCCGCGTGGTTGGCATCTTCACCGAACGCGATCTGCTTACGCGAGTCCTGGCTTGCAATCGCCCGCTCGATACGCTCATGCGCCTTTGCATGACACCCGATCCGATCACCGTGGAACCGAAAGACTCGGTACGAACGGCGATCAAGCGCATGGAACAGGGCGGCTACCGACACTTACCCGTTGTGGACGACGCCGGCCGGCCTGTCGGCATTCTTTCCGCGCGCCGCGTGGTTCACTATCTGGTGGAACACTTCCCGGCACTGGTGTTCAACCTCCCCCCCGACCTCAACCGCTTCCCGCAATCCCCAGACGGAGCGTGAGTGTCTGGTGTTGGTAGTTGTCCTCCGGCATCGCCTCTGTGAGTCTCCAATATCACATCATCGGAGGAGACGTTCATGTTCGCTCACTTGCTTCGTGCGCCTGATACCGATCCAACGACCACTTCTCGCACGCCGAATACTGTTCGGCTGGTCTGCGAGAGGTTGGAAGAGCGGATGTGCCCTGTCGTTGTGATGGTGAACACCGATGCTGACACGCAAGACAAGAACATGGGTGACGGGAAGATTGAAGACAAGACTCGAGGAAGATCCGTGAGTGTTCACTGCGCTGGTGAGACCCGAAGCACCGGAGGATGACAACCGTGCTCCGTATCCTCATGCTTGTTGCCATTGCGCTCCCACTGAGTGGGATCGCGGCTCCCGTTCCGCCAGTTCCAGATGCCAAGACTCTCGTTGCTGGGTTGAGCGACCCATCGGAGAAGGTGCGTAACGAGTCCGCCACTGCCCTCCGGGATCGCGTCGATGCCCTGCCGTGGTTGCGTCGAGCAACTCGCTCAACGGACAAGGATACTGCCAAGCGTGCTGCCGATTTGCTCATTCCGCACGAGAAGAAGCGTCAGGAAGCTGTTGCAAAGGTCATCGACGCCTGCATTCGAGACGGTCACGTTGACCTGTTCATGGAATGGCACCACTACTGGCAGCCCGCGTCCAAAGACGATCTGTGGCCGGTTGGTCCACGTGCGGCGAAGGCTGGACGTGACCTCTTTGCCAAGTCCTGCTCACCAGAGGCAACAAAACGTCTTGAACACTACCTCACGGAATTCGGCAAACGTAAGTTTCACTTCCACGATGGTCCCGAGGAACGTCCGAAGGGATTGGGTTCGCCCGTCTGGAATATCCGAACGGATCGGTTTGAACGCTGGCCGGCTGATGTCCAGTTCGCTTCCGTTGCCGGACCAACTCATCTGGGAGGAAGGCAAGGGGGGCACTATTTCGTCCTCGGGTCAGCCAACGCACGCCAGATTCACGGCACGTTCCTCGTTTGCGATGGTGATGTCTGGAACGGAATAATCGGGAGTGACATTCCACGGGGATTTCACACTGAACCACTGCTGGGAGTCCGAGTTGCCACGAGTGTGGTCATCTGTCGCGGCAACTTCCGCGGGAAAGTTGCCGGCTCCGCAGTGGTGCTCGTCGAGGGTGACATCGATCTGCAACCTGCCGGACCAGCCGAGATGATCCAAGACAGCCTGATTCGAGTCAGTGGAGAGATTCGGCTTGCGCCCAAACTCAAGCCCGTGAACTGCACGATAGAGGCTCACGCGAAGAACGCGACGGCTCCGTACAAGTTCTTCGAGCTTTCGGATGTGGGGCTTGTCGCGGCGGATGACGAGGAGGGGCTGGTTGTCAGAACCGTGAAGCCAAACACGCCCTTTGGCAACTGTGGACTGGCTAAAGGAGACCTCATCCGGGCTATCGACGACATTCCCGCCGGGCATTCCGAAGAGTTCCGCAAAAAAGTCCGTCGCGCGCTCGTTCGGCAAGGAGACTGCCTGCTCACAGTCACACGCGGTGATAAGACTCACGATCTTGCTGTCTTCTTCCCTCTGCCAAAGTAGTCGGCACGGCGTAGACCGACTACT
Source organism: Planctomycetia bacterium (assembly GCA_022616395.1). GTDB lineage: Bacteria > Planctomycetota > Planctomycetia > Gemmatales > Gemmataceae > Gemmata. Next base: position 8,090 of record JAKEEV010000663.1, read on the forward strand.
TTCCACCCCTGCCAAAGTAACCCACATTCCGTATCGCACACCCCAAATTACGCTTCCGCGGCGTTGAGGAGCTTCTTTTTCGCTTTCCGTGCAAGCCGGCGATTGCGTGACGTATAAGGTTTCAATGAGGAAGCTGACCAAGTTCTGTCCACGCGATGGCCGGTTCGTGTAAGATAAACCCTACCGCCGGGCACCCGCTCTTGAGGTGGACCTCTCCTCCGCCTCAGTCTTAGATGAGGATTTGCCTTTTATGAGTTCCGAATCAGGCTCCGCCACCGCACCGCTGGGCACACCGGCCAGTGCGTCTCATGGCAGTCCCAATGGCAGCCCAAACGGGCACCACCGCAAAATCGAACGAGTCGAGTCGGTCACGATCCGCTTCGCGGGCGACTCCGGCGATGGCATGCAGCTCGCCGGCACGCAGTTCACCAATACGTCGGCCCTTCTGGGCAATGACATCGCAACCTTCCCAGACTTCCCAGCCGAAATTCGCGCTCCAGCCGGTACACTCGCGGGCGTGTCGGGTTTCCAGGTTCACTTTTCCAGCCACGACATCCACACGCCCGGCGATGCGCTCGATGCGCTCGTCGTCATGAACCCCGCGGCGCTCAAAACCAATCTCAAGGATCTTCAGCCGGGCGGCATCCTGATCGTTAACACCGATAGCTTCGGTGTCTCCGATCTGAAGAAGGCCAATTACACCATCAGTCCGCTTGAAGACGGCTCGCTCAAGGGCTATCGGGTCGTGCGTGTCGCGGTGTCGAAGCTCACCGTCGAGGCGGTGAAAGACTGCGGACTGACTCCACGCGAACAGGACCGGTGCAAGAACTTCTTCGCGCTGGGGCTTGTGTACTGGATGTACGAACGGACGCTCGATGTCACGCTGAAGTGGATCAAGGACAAGTTCGGCAAGAAGCCCGAAACGCGGCCGGTGATGGAAGCGAACACTCGCGCGCTGAAGGCCGGTTACAACTACGGCGAAACGGTCGAACTGCTTCCAGTGCAGTATCAGGTGGCGAAAGCCCAGATCGCGCCGGGCACTTACCGCAAGATCACCGGTAACGAAGCCGCGGTGTTGGGCTTCGTCGCCGCAAGCCAGCTTGCGAAAAAGCAACTGGTCTACGCCAGCTATCCGATCACGCCCGCCAGCCCGATTCTCGAAGGACTGGCTGACATGCGCCGATTCGGAGTAAAGACCTTCCAGGCCGAAGACGAGATCGCAGCGGCGGGTGTGGCGATGGGAGCGAGCTACGGAGGCGCGATCGGCATTACCGGCACAAGCGGACCGGGCGTGTGTCTCAAGAGCGAAGCGATTAACCTCGCGGTGATGACCGAGTTGCCGCTCATCATTGTGGACGTGCAACGCGGAGGACCGAGTACCGGACTTCCCACCAAAACCGAACAAGCGGACTTGCTGCAAGCAATGTTCGGCCGCAACGGGGAAAGTCCGGTCGCGATCATCGCTCCTCAATCGCCCGTCGATTGCTTTGACGCGGCTATCGAGGCCGTTCGCATCGCGACGCGGTTCATGTGCCCGGTCTTCTACCTCTCGGATGGCTACATCGCCAACGGCTCTGAACCGTGGAAGATTCCGAGCGTCTCGGAGTTGCCGAAGATCGAGGTCAAACACGCGACCGAACCGAACAGCAACGGCTGGACCGGTCCTGCTCACGAAGTCGGAGAAGGAGAAGCCGGGAAGTTCCTGCCCTACAAGCGCGACGAATTCCTGGCTCGACCGTGGGCGGTTCCCGGCACACCCGGACTCGAACACCGCATCGGTGGCATCGAGAAGCAGGATGTGACCGGTAACATCAACTACGAGCCTGCCAATCACCAGCACATGACCGATACGCGAGCCAAGAAGATCGCGAACATCGCCGAGACGATTCCCGATCTGGTCGTGACAGGTCCGGCAGACGCCGAACTGCTCGTTGTCGGCTGGGGTGGAACCTTCGGCACCATCACGACAGCCGTTCAGCGCTCTCAGCGCAAGGGGCTGAAGGTCGCTCAGGTTCACTTCCGACACTTGAACCCAATGCCCAAGAACACGGAAGCTGTGTTGAAGCGGTTCAAGAAGATTCTTGTGCCTGAACTCAACGGCGGGCAACTCTGCTGGCTCTTGCGAGCGAAGTACCTCGTGCCCGCCGAGGGACTGAACAAGGTACAAGGCAAGCCGTTTTTGGTTTCCGAGATCGAAGGAGCGATTTCCAAGTTGGTGAGTGGTGAGTGGTGAGTCGTGTTTGACTTCGGGTAGGTTCTGGAAGCCCGAATCGCACAACACCACTCACCACTCGCGAAACTCACCACTCACCACTCACCACTCACCACCAAATACACATGGCCACTGCTGCTCCTCTCCCAACGCTCACGACCAAAGAACTGACCACCGACCAGGAAGTCCGGTGGTGCCCAGGTTGCGGGGATTATTCGATCCTCGCGCAGATGAAAAAGGCGCTCACCACAGTCGGTGTGCCGCGCGAAAAGATGGTGTTCGTCTCTGGCATCGGCTGTTCGAGCCGGTTCCCCTACTACATGAACACCTACGGCTTCCACACCATCCACGGCCGCGCCCCGACATTCGCAACCGGCCTGCGACTGGCGAACCCCGATCTCCAGGTGTGGGTTGTCACCGGTGATGGAGACGGGCTTTCCATCGGTGGCAATCACCTGATTCACGCGCTCCGCCGGAACATCGACATCAAGGTTCTGCTCTTCAATAACGAAATCTACGGCCTCACGAAGGGCCAGTATTCGCCAGCGAGCCGTATCGGAACGCCAACCAAGACCAGCCCCGGCGGATCATTCGAGACACCCGTTCGCCCGCTCTCTCTGGCTCTGGCGGCGGAAGCAACCTTTGTTGCTCGCACAATCGACGTGGATGTGCAACACCTCGTCGCGATCCTTCAGAAGGCCGCGGCTCACAAGGGAAGCGCGTTCGTGGAGATTTACCAGAACTGCAAGATCTTCAACGACGAAGTCTTCAAGTACGCGACCGACAAGGCCGTGAAATCAAGCAACGTGCTCTACCTCGAACACGGTAAGCCGATGGTCTTTGGCAAGGACCGCACGAAGGGTATTCGCCTCAACGGTCTGAAGCCCGAAGTGGTCGAAATCGGCAAGGACTGCCAGCTTGACGACATCCTGACTCACGATGAGTTCGCGGAAGACCCGACACCAGCGTATCTGCTCAGTCGGTTCGTTCACAGCGAAGACCCGAGCGCGGTCAACCCGTTCCCCGAACCAGTCGGAGTCTTCCGCAACGTCACCCGCCCAACCTACGAAGAGTTGCTCGCCGACCGCATCAAGGTCGCAACCGAGAAGAAGGGAGCGGGCAAGATCGAGGATCTGTTCAAGGCCGAAGATGTGTGGACCGTTTCCTAGCGCGGAACTCGGAGCGCGGAACGCGGAATGAATACAACAAACCCCGGTTGGGAGTTGGCTCCTGACCGGGGTTATTCGTTTTCGGTTCCGCGGCGTCGGCCCCGGCCTTTCGTTCCGCACTCCGCGCTCCGCGTTCCGCGCTCCTATGTACTGTCCCGCTTGCGGTCACGACAAGAACCCACCCGGCGCTGACGAGTGCGCCAACTGCGGTCTACCGCTGGCTCATCTCGATGCGCCGACCCCACACGGTCCGGTGGAGACCAGCCTGGCAACCGATCCTGTCGCGGTACTCGACCCGCGCCCGCCGGTCACCGTGAGCGCTGACGCGAATCTGGGCGAGGCGGTGCGCGCCATGATGACCGGTCGCATTGGCGCGGTTCTGGTCACGGATGCTGGGGGTGAGTTGATTGGCATTCTGACCGAGCGCGACTTTCTCACGAAGGTCGCGGGGCAGCCAGAGTTTGAGTCGCTGCCGGTGAGTCGATTCATGACTCGAAACCCGGAAACGGTGACTTCCGGCGACACCCTGGCTTTTGCGCTGGGCAAGATGGACGCGGGCGGCTACCGGCATCTCCCGGTCGTGGAGCGCGGAAAGCCGGTGGGTGTGATTTCCGTGCGAGATGTGCTCCGCCATCTGACGGCGGTGTGTCCCGAGGGGTAACTCCCAAAGCAGAGAATGTGTAAGAACCAAGAAATTCTAATTGACATGCGGCTTGCCAATCCGATGATGGGGGATGATGTGAGTTGACTGACCCAAGTTGACGACTCGCAGCCGTCCACTTCTCTCCAAAACTCACATTCGCCCCGTTTTTTCGGGTGTCTGGACTTATCTTTCGTCTCGCTGGCGCAAGCCAGCTCATCCGGGACCGTACGCTCGGGCTGGAAGTCGTTTCCGCTCATTTCGCTCCGGCCGGAGAACTCGCGTCCCCGTTACCTGGAGGCCTGCCCATGACTCGCGCTGGGAGAAACCGCTGGGGCTTCACGCTGATCGAGCTGTTGGTTGTCATCGCGATTATCGCCATTCTCATTGGGTTACTTCTGCCCGCCGTCCAGAAGGTCCGCGAAGCCGCAGCCCGCATGAGCTGCACGAACAACTTGAAGCAACTCGGACTGGCCGCCCACAACTACGAGAGCGCCGACGGCAAGCTCCCACCCGGTGGGGATCAGTGGAACATCGGACCCATCCAGTACCTCACACCGCATCTGGAGCAGGAGAATCTGTCCAAGCTGTTCAACATGCAGCCCGGCACTTGGTGGTTCTCGCACTCCCAGAATCGGCCCCCCAGTGGGTCCACGCTCCCCAACCCGACCCCCATCTACGGTGGCAGTACCAATCTCAAGATCCTCCTCTGTCCCTCCGCCCCAGCGCCCGAGGCCTACGAGACCGTCTGGCTGAGCATCACCTACCAGCCAACAGCTGCGCCTGGGAACGGGATCGATATGCCCATGGGTTATCCCTGGCGGGCACACCTCCGCTCAGCGGCGCCGGGTTCGCAAGTCCTGGGCCGGGCGCACTACGCGGCGGTTCTGGGCGACTGGCGGTTCGGCGCTGGCTATCGCGGCATCTTCTATTACAACTCGAAGAACAGGATCGCGACAATTTCCGATGGGAGCAGCAACACCCTCATGTTCATGGAGTTCGCGGGTGGAATGTGGCCCAACGCCTTCGGCACGGGGCAGCACGGCGGCCCATGGTGCCCCGGTCGCGTGATGAACGGCAACTTCACCGCCTTTGGGATCGCATCGAGCAACACCGATCTCACGGTCAACTCCGCCGCGCTATTCGGAAGTCACCACCCTCAGTTCCTCAACGTGTGCTACGGTGACGGCTCCGTCCGACCGCTCCGGAAGTCGATCTCCAGCAGCAACTTCCCGCTCTTGGCGGCCATGGGTGGGATCGCGGATGGCCAAGTCATCGTTTTTGATTGACGCACCTGACTCTGTGACGAAATCGACTCATCTCCAGGTTGGCTGCCACGTGACAGCCAACCTGGAGGATTGCCCGCATTCTTCTGATTCACCAGCGTTGAGAGGAGACGGAAGATGAGAACCCAACTGAGACTGAAACTCGGAATCCTGATGATGTCCCTTGTGTTGGTCGGTTGCGGAGAGAGCAACTCAGAAAACAAACAGCCAGCCGCCGACGACAAACAACCCAGACTCCAAGGCGCCCCGGACCCCAAACTCCAGGGAGCACAACCGGCGTCTCCCAGTGGTCAACCCCCCGCCCCGACCGGCAGTAAGGCCGCCACAGCCGGAATTGAGTAACTCTCCATAGTCGGGGATGTCA
>JAKEEV010000664.1 GCA_022616395.1 Planctomycetia bacterium
GTGGCCCGACGCGAATTCGATAATGCCATTAGCACCGCCAAGACAATGTTCGCGCTGGCTCGACATCTGGGTGAATACCCCACTTCCAGCGCGAACTTGCTCGGATTAACCATCGCCAAGATGACACTCGACACGCTCTTCGAGATGGTGCAGCAACCCGGTTGCCCCAACCTCTACTGGGCGCTCACCGATCTCCCTTCTCCTCTGGTGGACTTGCGGAAAGGTATGCAGGGCGACCGCGTGCTTGTGGACGCGGAGTTGAAGTCCTTCCGAGAGGATGTGGAATTGACCGATGAGGAGATCGAAGAGTTGGTGAGCTGGCTTTCCGGTCGCACGGGCTTCGTGCGCGAACAAGCAGGTCTCCCGCCGAGAAATCTGCGCGCCAAACTGATCGCTCAGGCCAAGAACACCGACGGCATCCTCGCTGCTCGCACTCGACTCATCGACGCGGGGAGCAACAAGCAACTTGTTACAAAGTTCTCGCCTTTGCAGGTGGTTTTCCTGGATGAGAAGCGGGAGTACGAATTGCGTCGCGACGAGGAACTGAAACTTCTTGCTCTCAAGCTGTGGGAGATTGATGCGATAATCGTCAAAGAGGCGAATCGCGGATCGGACGGGCTGTTCGCAGAGTTGCTTCCGCGTGTCGTCGAAGCGCGACGGGCGCAAGGGCGCGTCGAGCAACGCATCGCGCTCTTGCGTCACATCGAAGCGCTGCGAATCTTCGCGGCCAGCAACAAGGGGAAGCTTCCCGCGAAGCTCGCCGATGTCGGAGTCCCACTGCCAAACGATCCGTTCACGGACAAGGCGTTCTCTTACAAACTTGACGGACCCACCGTCCACCTTCGCGGAAGCGCTCCGAAGGGCGAAGAGAACAACCCGGCGTTCAATGTGCGGTACGAGGTCACGTTAAAGTAGGCGGAGCCTTTTTCGGAGCCGCGACCAGCGGGAGCGATCAACGAAGAACACTCCCTCACGGTCATTGTCGGAGCCGCGACCGTCAGGGAGCGATCAACGAAGAACACTCCCTCACGGTCATTTTCGGAGCCGCGACCGTGCCAGTAGTATCAAGTTGAGGTTGAGACAGGGGACAGGGCATGGTGTTTTCAGCCCCCGCAGCCAACTTCCCACGGTTGGACGAGGGCGGAGGCCAGCACTCCACGGAAGGGCTACCCTGCACGCCCCGGCAGCCGAGCGAGGCGAGGACCGCGAAAACACGCAAAAAGAGGATGGCAACTGGAGTAGACAGATGTTCACGTTAAGTGTAGATTGGGGAGTGGGTTGGGAGCGATCTTTGACAACCGAACTACCAAGCCAGGAGAAATCATTACCGCCACCCCCTGGCTTTATCAAACCCCATGATTTCAAGGAAATGCGGGCCATAACCGCCACCTCTTGGCACCGCAAAGTGACCAAATCCTACAAATCCTGGGAAAAACAAGAAGAGGAGAAAAGCAGGGGGTGGCGGGGGAGGGGGCGCTTCAACACCCGGAGCCGCCACGACTGGAAACTACTGGTGAGGGAGCGATCAACGAAGAACACTCCCCCACGGTCATTGTCGGAGCCGCGACCGTGAGGGAGCGATCAACGAAGAACGCTCCCTCACGGTCGCGGCTCCGAAAAAACGCTGCACGCGGACCACACTACCGAGGTCTCTCATGGCCGTGCTTCCCTCAACGCTCGACAAGGTCGACCCCACAGATGCGTGGAAGCCGTGGAAGCCAACCCCGGCCGATCCGTGGAACCGCAAGTGGGCCGCGCACCTCTATCGACGTGCCGCGTTCAGCGCCAGCAGCGAAGAACTGATCGACGCGGAGAAGCTCGGTCTTGATGGCACGCTTGAGCTGTTACTTAAAGGTCAGCCGCAAGCGGAAGAAATGCTCCCGACGCTCAACGATGTTGGCCGGGTCGCGGCAACTCGCGACGAGAACGGCTTGCAACTTCGCGGGTGGTGGCTCTACTGCATGCTTCAGGGCGGTCACCCGCTTCGCGAAAAGATGACGCTGTTCTGGCACAACCACTTCGCAACGAGCATTGCGAAAGTTCGCGACTCGAACCTGATGCTTCGCCAGAACCGCTTGCTCCGCGAACACGCGCTCGGTCAGTTCCCTCCAATGCTCCAGGCGATCAGTCGGGACGGCGCGATGCTCGTCTGGCTCGATTCCAACAGCAACGTGAAGGGCAAGCCGAACGAGAACTACGCACGCGAACTGATGGAACTCTTCTCGCTCGGTGTGGGCAACTACACCGAGAAGGATGTGCGCGAAGCCGCTCGCGCCTTCACCGGCTGGCACACCGATTCCGACGGCTTCCGCTTCAGAGCCGACAGGCACGACAATGACTCGAAGACCGTGCTGGGCAAAACCGGCAACTGGGACGGCACTGATATCGTGAAGATCGTGCTGGAACAACCGGCCGCGGCCCGATTCCTGGTTCGCAAGCTCTACACGCACTTCGTCAGCGAAATCTCGCCCCCCGACAAGCTCCTGGAACCGCTGTGCAATTCGTTCCGCAAGAGTGACTACGACATCGCGGCTCTCATGAAGACGATGCTTGCCTCGCGGCTCTTCTTCTCGGATCACGCCTTCCGCAAGCGGATCAAAAGTCCGATCGAGTTCGTTGTGGGCGCGGTGCAGACGATCTATCGACGTTACAAGGAAGAAGACATCCACTCCTGGCCGCTCCCTCACACCGCGCTTGTCCGCTGGCTGACCGGAATGGGGCAAACACTCTTCGCTCCTCCGAACGTGAAGGGCTGGCCGGGTGGCAAGACGTGGCTGAACACCTCGACTGTCCTGGAACGCAA
>JAKEEV010000665.1 GCA_022616395.1 Planctomycetia bacterium
GTTCGGTTGTCAAAGATCGCTCCCAACCCATTCTCCAGATTACACCTAAAGTGAACATCTGTCTATGCCGGTTGCCATCCTCTGTTTGCGTGTTTTCGCGGTCCTCGCCTCGCTCACCTGCCGTGGCGTGGGGTGCAGGGTAGAGTTTCTGTGGAGTCCTGGCCTCCGCCCTCGTCTGACCGCAGGAAGTGGGCTGAGGTGGGCTGAAAACACCATGCCCTCTCCCCTGTCCCAACTTAATACTCCTGGCCAGGGAGCGGCTCGTTAAAAAAATGTCACACACACAACTCCGGCCAAGTGCCTAGAAAGGCCGTCCTACTTTGGTCTCGTCGCGCTTCTTACGCGTTGTACGTTGTGCTGGAAGTGGTTCCTCCGCGGCCGGTCCAGTTGGTGTGGAAGAACTGCCCGCGGGGCTTGTCGATCCGTTCGTAGGTGTGGGCGCCGAAGTAGTCGCGCTGGGCTTGCAGAAGGTTCGCGGGCAAGCGACCAGTGCGATAGCCATCGTAGTAAGCCAGCGCGCTTGAGATTGCCGGAAGCGGGATGCCGTTGGTCGCGCCAGCCGCGACCACTCGACGCCAGCCATGCAGCGCGCGGCCCAGTTCCGAGGCGAAGTACGGATCGACGAGCAAGTTCACGAGGTTCGGGTTGCGGTCGAAGGCTTCCTTGATCTTGCCCAAAAACGCGCTGCGAATGATGCACCCTCCGCGCCACATCAGAGCGATTCCGCCGTTGTTGAGCGTCCACTTGTTCGCCTTCGCCTGGGCGGCCATGAGCGCGTAACCCTGCGCGTAGCTCACGATCTTGGCCGCATAGAGAGCCATCTCGGCATCCGCGATGAACTGCTCGCGATCGGAAACTTTCTGCGGAGTCGGTCCGGCGAGAACCTTGCTCGCGGCCACACGCTCATCTTTCTGAGCGGAAAGACACCGGCTGAAGACAGCCTCAGCAATCAAGGTGAGCGCCACTCCGTTCTCGGTTGCCGAATCGACGGTCCACTTGCCAGTTCCCTTCTGCCCCGCGGTGTCGAGGATGAAGTCCACCAGCGGCTTCTTCGTTTCCGGGTCGATGTAACCGAAGATTTCGGAAGTGATCTCGATCAGGTAGCTATCGAGCACTCCCTTGTTCCACTTGCCGAACACGCCGCTGAGTTCAGCCGGAGTCAGGCCGCACAACTCCTTGAGCAGGTGATACGATTCGCAGATCAGTTGCATGTCTCCGTACTCGATTCCGTTGTGAACCATCTTGACGAAGTGCCCCGCGCCTTCGGGGCCAACCCAGTCGCAACACGGAGCTTCCTTGCCGCTGCTGTCCTTCACCTTCGCCGCGATGGCCTGGAAGATCGGCTTGATCGAAGGCCAGGCACGCTCGTCTCCTCCGGGCATGATGCTCGGCCCCTTCAGAGCGCCTTCTTCCCCTCCGCTGACACCACTCCCGACGTAGAGAATGCCTTTGGGAGCGAGTTCCTTCATTCGGCGCGTGGTGTCGGGGAAGTGCGTGTTTCCGCCATCAATCAGGATGTCGCCCGATTCGAGGAACGGGGCGACCATCGCGATGGTGTCGTCCACGGGTTGCCCGGCCTTGACGAGCATCATGACCTTGCGCGGCTTCTTGATGCTGGCAACGAACTCCTGAGGCGATTTCCCCCCGACGAACTTCTTCCCCTTTCCGCGGCCGTTAATAAACTCGTCCACCTTTGAGGTAGTGCGGTTGTAGACGGCAACGGTGAACCCGTGCGACTCCATGTTGAGAACAAGGTTTTCGCCCATGACGGCGAGTCCAATAAGTCCGATGTCCGCGGTTGGCGTAGCCATAGAGGAAGTCCCGTTCGAGGTGAGAAAGTTTCTCTGGAGCATTCTAGTAATGCAAGCGGTGAACGGAAGTTGCTTGGCAGAAGGCAAAGCGTAACCCACAATTGGCTCAGTCAAACTGTACCTCACCCCAACACGGGATGGCCGATGTCCGAATCTGATGCACCCACGGAGGGGACTCGCAAAAACCAACCGCGCACGGTCCCGGATACCGTGCAGGACGCCGCGACTCTCGCGAAGCCAGCGACAAGTCAACCCGCGCTTCCCGGGCAGTCCGCTACACCAACTCAGATCGGTCGGTTCGAGGTGAGGAAACTGCTCGGAGAAGGGGCATTCGCTCGCGTCTACCTTGGCTTCGACCCGGAACTGGGGCGTGAGGTCGCCATCAAGTTACCGAAAACCGACTCGCTGACTCCCGAAGCTCGAGAAGCCTTCCTGCGCGAGAACCGTCTGGCGGCAATCATTCACCATCCCAACATCTGCCCGATCTACGATGTGGGGACCGATGGCGGAGTGCCGTACATCGTCATGCGAATGGTTCCGAGCACGCTCGCCGGTTTGCTCAAGCGGCTGCAAGGTCCGATGCCCCCACGCAACGCGGTTGCGATTACCCGCAAGCTCGCGCTCGGTTTGGCCGCGGCTCATGCTCAGAAGGTCATCCATCGCGACTTGAAGCCCGCGAACGTCCTTTACGATGAAGTCAATCGCGAAGTGCTCCTCGCGGACTTTGGACTGGCTCGATTTGTCGATCAGACGACCGCGTCGAGCGCTGGTGTGCCGAAGGGAACGCCAGCGTACATGTCTCCCGAACAAGCGCTCGGTCAGGCGGAGGTGATCGGGCCGCTCTCGGATGTGTATAGCCTCGGAGTGATGCTCTACGAGATGCTCACCGGACGGATACCATTCACCGGAAGCTTGTGGGAAGTGATGCGCGACCACTGCGAGACAGTGGCTCCGGCTCCCTCAAGCGTTCGAGAAGGAATCGACACGCGACTAGACGCGATTTGCCTGAAGGCAATGGCGAAGAAGCCGACTGACCGTTACCGCTCCGCGAAGGAGTTTTCGGACGCACTCGCGGGCTATCTTCGCGCGAGCGATCCGCTTCTGGCAAGTGAGGGAGCAACGATTCGCGAAGGCGAGTCCGTCGCCAAGCCTGCTTCCGCGCCCGCTGCGCCTGCTGCTTCAACAATGGCAACCCCATCCGATCCGCCCAGCACAATCAACGTGCTGCCGACGGAAGTCACTCCACCGATGCCCGCGTTTCAGTCCACTAACAAGAAGCGCAAGCGCAAGCGCGCGGCTGACCAACCGGCAAGTCGCTCAAAGTGGTTGATCCCTCTGGTGGTGCTCGCGGGCTTGGCGGTACTGGCGGTGGGCATCATTATTGTGGTGAGCCTGAGTAACAAGACCGACCGCGCTCCGGACACCGCGCCTGCGCAACCAGGCACGCCAAACTCGCCTGCTGAACCGATCCAGTTGCCGGACCCCGACAAGGACAAGTGGCCGGAGAAGTTCAAGGACAAGAAGCCACCGTTCAAGTTCCCGCCTCCGCCGAAATGACCGTGATTTGAAGCCGGATTCCTGCGGGTTCCAGTTCCGCATGAGTCGAGTTCGCATTGTGACCGGAAGACGCTTGGCAACGGATGTGCGATCAATCAGAATGGGCGCGGTTGATCGGCACCGAGCACCCAACCGAGGGTGGAACGCCCATGTCTGAACCTGATCCGCTTGCGACAACCCGCGACAGTCCACCGCGACCAACAACTCCTGAAACGGTCAAGAGCGAGCAAACCAGCGCGTCGCCAGGAAGGCCAGCGTTCCAAACGCAAGAACCGCCCACCCGCGTCGGGCGGTTTGAAGTCCGAAAACTCCTCGGTGAGGGAGCGTTCGCGCGGGTGTACTTGGGCTTCGACCCAGAGTTGGGCCGCGAGGTCGCAATCAAGGTGCCCAAGGCGGAGGCGATGACGCCTGAAGCGCGTGAGGTATTCTTGCGCGAGAACCAACTCGCAGCGATTATCCAGCACCCGAACATCTGCCCTGTCTACGATGTCGGTATCGACGCGGGGTTGCCGTTCATCGTGATGCGGGTAGTGCCGAATACTCTTGCCGGCTTGCTCAAGCGCCTCAACGGCACGATGGCTCCGCGAACCGCGGCGGCCGTCGTTCGCAAGCTCGCTCTGGGCTTGGTGGCCGCTCACGCACAAAAGGTGATTCATCGCGATCTCAAGCCAGCGAATGTGCTCTACGATGACGTTCATCGCGAAGTGATGATCGCGGACTTCGGGTTGGCCCGTTTTACCGATCAAGGCTCAGCGGCGAGTGATGGCATGGCGAAGGGGACGCCAGCGTACATGTCGCCGGAGCAGGCCCGCGGAAAGACGGATGAGGTCGGCCCCGCCTCCGACATCTACAGCCTCGGTGTCATCTTCTACGAACTGCTGACTGGGCGTGTGCCGTTCGTTGGATCAATTTGGGAGGTCATGCGCGACCACTGCGAAACTCCCCCTCGGGAGCCATCGAGCGTGCGAGCCGGGCTTGACTCGCGGTTGGATGCTCTGTGTCTCAAGGCGCTGGAGAAACGGCCGGCCGACCGTTACCCGTCAGCCAAGGCGTTCGCCATCGCCCTCGCGGACCATCTGCGAACACCGGACCAAACGGATTCGATGTCCGCGCTCGCCACTGCCAGAACGACTCCGACACGACCAAAGGCGATTTAAGGCTCCTGATGGACATGGCCGAACTCGCCGCCCGCACCGGGTTGCCCGTCCGCAAGCTTCGGTATGTGTTCGACCACCGAGTTCTGCCGGGGTTGCGTGGCGCCTCGGCTGGCCATGGTGTCCCGCGAACCTTCACCGATTACGAGGCCTTTGGGATCGCCTTGGCCGCCCGCCTCTTGGACGCCGGTGTGGCTCGCAAGACGGTCGCTGCTGCGCTCGGCGCCGCCTGCCGCCCGAGAGGATCGACTCATGCACCGGGAGAAGTCCCTCTGTTCCGAGCGTATACCCTCAAGGCCGGTACTCTGGAGATTGGGGACGGGCGATACCTGAGGTTGCGTGCACCGAAACGCCCCGGGCTTGGAAATGCCCTCGATACCGGTTGGCTGCCGTTGGGGCCCTCTGAGCGGGTCACGGGTAATTACATCCCGGTGGTACAGGTGACCGTCGAGTTGGGCGGGCTGGTGTGGTTTCACAAGAAGGACTACGACAA
>JAKEEV010000666.1 GCA_022616395.1 Planctomycetia bacterium
AGCCATCAGCGGTTGGGGGAGAGTTCGGGACGCGGTCTTTGACAACGCGACAAGAAATCATAAAGGCCACCCCCTGGCTTGATCAAACACCAGCTTTTCAAGGAGTTGGGGGCCATAAAGGCCACCTCTTTGCACCGCAAAGTGAGAAAACCCCATAAATCCTGGGAAAAACAAGAAGAGGACAAGACAGGGGGTGGTGGGGGGAGGGGGTGAGCAGGTCCACATTTGCGGGCTTGAGGCGCACCGCTTTCAAAAGCCCTTGTATTTCGTGGACTCTCTCCCGCAAAGTCTTTCACGCCGTTGTCCAAAGGGGCTTCGATTCATTCCTGCATCGTGTCCAGGGGTTACGCTCACTTCGTTCGCTCATCCCTGGCTACCATCCGCCGCCGCTCCGCGGCTGAAAACCGGTTCCACTGCGGGTTCCGCGAGTGAGTTCACTTGACCGCCTCATAGCGGATCTCCTGCACCGTCTTCACGAGTTTGTCCATTGTGGGCTGGTCGACAGTGCCGTTGAGCTTCATTCGCAATCGGCCAGACGCGTCGATCACCGCGACGTTCGTTTCTCCCGCGGTCAGTCCGAACATGCCCTTCATCGCGTTGGTGTAGTCGAGCCACACAACCACATCCGGTGAGCCTTTCGCGATCTGCTTGCTAATCGTGGGGCGAATGCCTGCCGGTACTTTTCCGCAACACGCGACAGGCACCACAATCACATCAGGAGACACCTGACCCGGTTTCAGCCCTTCCAGAGGCACAACGGGAGCGAAGCGAGCTTTCGCGGGCGGTTGATCTTTCGCGGTCGGATGCCAGCAAACGTGAAGTTGCTCGCCGAGCGTGCGGCACACATCGGTTCCCTTGCGGTCGCCGAAGACGAGGATCACGACGCTTCCGCGAAGGTCGGCGAGGTTCGTTTTCCGCTCGAACTGATCCTCCATCCTCAACTCGATGGCCTTCGGAGGCGCGGGCAGCGCGCCGGGCGGCTGGGCGCTTGCGCTCAAACAGGTGACAACCAGCACGGCAAGCAGGAACGCGAACGGCTTGAGTGGCTTCATTTTTCCTCTTACCTTTTCACCGGTGACCTTGTCGAGCCGACCGTTCGGTCATTCGCAACTTCAGAGCCGCGACAGCCAGCAGCACCACGGCAAAGCCCGCGACCGCGACGAAGCTTGGCAGCGCGTCGAAGAATCCTCCGCGTTGCCAGGTGACCGATTCCAGCCCGCGCATCGCCCAGGTTGTCGGTAGTGCAAGCGATACTTCTTGCACCCACGCTGGTAGTAAGAAGCCCGGAACCCACAGCCCGCCGAGCATCGACACGCCCAGAATTACCACAATGCTGATACTGCGCGCTCGAGCCTCGGTGCCTCCAATCGCCGCGACAAGCAATCCCGTCGCCGACGCCAGACCGCACGCGGCCACTGCGAGCAGAGCAAAGCCGATGACAGAGCCATCAATCTTCACATCGAACAACACGTTGCCAACGCAGAAGGTGACCAGCACTTGCAACAGAGCAACGAACCCCGTGGCGAGTGCTTTGCCCGCGATCACACATGACAGAGGTGCGGCTGAAGCGCGAATGCGAATCCACACGCCGCGCTGTCGTTCGCGCAGAAGCAACAGCCCGCTTTCCATGCCCCAGAAGAGGAGGTACTGCAACGTCATCCCGCAGAAGCTGTGCGAATAGGAATTGAACTGAGCCTGTGGATGCGGAGAGACAGACGCGGGCACAATCGCAAATGGAGGAGCCGGCGCGTCCTCGCGGCCCTTCATGAAGTTCCCGACAGATTCGCTGACGATGCGCTTCATCACCACTTCCGTGATGACACCCTCGGCCAACTGACGTTCGGCGGTCGTGGTGGGGTGGTGAAGGAGTTCGAGCCGCGGGCGTTCATTCGGAACCCCCGGACGCCAGTTCTTCAATCGCGAAAAACCTGCGGGCAACACAATCGCGACCGCGGGCCGACGCTCGGACACAGCAGCTTCGGCTTCCGAGCGCGTCACTTCGCGCGCATCGAACCGGGATGAATTCAGCAAGTCGGCCGCGGCCTGTCGCGTGAACGGGTCATCATCTTCAACGACAACGAGGATGGGTAACTTCGAGCCTGTTGTGATGTGAGCTGGGCGGTGGAAGATCATCCCGAACGCGGACGCGAGCAACACCGGCACGATGAAACACAGCACCGCAGAGCGCCGGTCGGCCCAGAAGAGCCGCCAGTCCTTGCGAGCGAGAGCCAGAGTGAGTTGAAGACGCGAAGTCATGCGTTGTTTCTCGGACCTAACCCCCCAAACCCCCTTCCCTAGTAGGGAAGGGGGAGTAAGAGAAAGACAACCTAACCCAACCCCTTCCCTACTAGGGAAGGGAGTCAAGCCCCTCCCCATTTAGGGGAGGGATTGGGGGAGGGGTTCTTCGTTGTTTTCCAAAAGTGCTCGTTCCAGCGCACCGGCGGGCGTGCGGTACGCGTCAAGTTCCACGCCTTCGGCAAGAAGCATAGCGAGTGCTTCTCCGAGTTCTTCGCTCGTGTTCGCGGAGAGCCTCAGTCGCCGGCCAGTGACTTCGAGTTCCGCTCTTGAGCCGAGTCGGCGACGAATGGCTCGTTCCAGATATTTCGGTGGTCGAGTCCGTAGATGACCGTAAAGAACCGCGCGTTCGGCGGCGTGCGGGCGAAGCAACTCCGTCGGCGAACCGCAAGCCACTAACTTCCCCTGGTCGAGCACGCCCACGCGGTCGCAGCCGCATTCGGCTTCGTCCAGGTGGTGAGTCGTGATGAGGATGGTGTGCCCATCGTCTCGGAATCGCGTGAGATCGACGAAGAATGCATCTCGACTGGCCGGATCGAGCGATGCGGTCGGTTCATCCAGTAACAGAACTGGCGGATCGTGAAGTAAGGCCGCCGCGAGGTTCAACCGCTGCTTCAGGCCGCCCGAAAACGTGTTCACGCGATGCTCCGCGCGGTCGAGGAGCTTCACACGCGCAAGCGCACGCATCACTCTTCGGCGCAGATCGCTTCCCGAAAGACCGTAGAGTTCGCCGAAGAACCAGAGGTTCTCCACCGCGGTCAGTTCGTCGTAAATCGCGGCTTCTTGTGGAACAAGTCCGACGCACGCAGCAAACGCGGCGGGGTCCGCGGAGCGCTCGCGGCCGTTCATCGTTACTGTGCCGGTTGTCGGGTCGAGCACACCGGCGGCAACCGCCAGCACGCTGCTTTTGCCCGAACCATTCGGCCCCAGCAAGCCAACAATCTCCCCTCGTCGAACTTCAAGCGACAGCCGATCAACGGCAACGCGATCACCGTAGCTCACGGTCACGTCAACGAGGCTAAGAGTCACCGGCAACGGCATGGGAACCCCGGCTCTGAGTCTTGGCGGCCGGGGAATAGCGAAGGGACGGAAGAAGTGCAAGGCGAACGGCGTCTTGGGTCGTGGTCAGCGCCTGGATGGGATTGTCACCATGATGTCTTTGAACGGTGAGTCGGTTGAATCGGCGGTGATCTCGAGCATCACTCCCGCGAATCCTGCTTTTTCCAACCTCTTGCGGGCCTCTTCGAGTTTGGGGTATTGCAGAATCTGACCGGGGAACAACCCGAGCGTGTCGAGAATCTTCTTCTCGTCCTTCTCGTCATTCCCTTTGAGCCAGATCCGGCCGACTCGGTCCGGGTCGGCTTTCGGGTCGATGCCCAACTTGTTGAGGCGCTCGAGCTGCTTCTCCACCCGCTTGCGGATCGTGGCCTTCAACTCCAGTTCTTTCTTCGCCAGTTCCGCTTTCTGTGTCTGAATCCGCTCCAGTTCGTCGAGCAACTCCTCCACCGACTTTTCCTTCGGGGGTGCGGGAACTACGGGAACCGGAGGAGACGGTGGCGGGATGATCGGAGGGCGAGCCGGAATCGGGTTTTCCGGCGTGGCCAGGGGCAGAGGTTGCGGTTGCGAATACACGCCTCCGCACACGATCGCGAAGAGACCAGCTGACACGAATAAGGTTCGCAAGTTCACGTTCACCTCCTGCGGTTTGAGGAGGCGGAACACTAATCCAGAGTGTCGAGAAGCGTCAATCCCGACCGACCGCAGTGTGTCCGGAAGCCGCAGTCGGGTTGCCTTCTTGTATGGACTGCGGGCCTCTGGCCCGCTCTTTGGCGGCCGGGACGGCCGCGGTCCATACCAAACCAGCCTCGCCCGCAGGCGGTTTTCGGACAGGTTCTCACTCCTTGAACGGATCGGGGTTCTCGTCGAACTTTTCGAGGTCGCGGTCGGTCAAGCCGAAGTGGTGAGCGATTTCGTGAATGACCGTTTTGCGGATTTCGATTTGCAAGTCGCGTGGGTCGGGGAAGTCTTCTTCGAGCGGGTTCTTGAAGATGATGATGCGGTTGGGGTTCTCCAACATCTCGGAAGCCGAAACGCCCTCCAGCGGCATGAAGTAGCCGTAAAGTGATTCGCCCGCGTCGATCTCTTCATCCGTGAAACCAGCCTCCTGAAGGAACTCGACTGACGGATCGTCCTCAACGTCTACAACGATGTTGTCGAGATACTGCTTGATCTCATCCGGCAACGATTCGATGGCGCGCCGGACGACCGCCGCGAACTTCTTCATGCTCATGCTCATGTGGTGAGTGGTGAGTGGTTTGCGCGACTCTGACGCCAAGAACTTACCCTCAAGTCAGAATACCAAATACCACTCACCACTCACCACTTACATTCGCGACGCGAACCACTCACTATCCAAACCAGAACTTACCCCCCCCCTCACCCTCGGAGCGTGGGGGTGGGAGCAAGAACGACAGCACTATCGCGATGGCGTAGACCGTCGCGCCGATGATCGCGGCTGCAGTCGCAACACGAATCGGGTTCTTCTCGGGGCCTTCCTGGGGAAAGAATAGAGGAGCGAGTAACTCCGTGTTCACCACGGCGGCCATCGTGCCGAGCATCCGCCCGCCGATGTTGGTGGCGAAGCCGCTGCCGGTTCCGCGCAGGTGGACTGGAAACACCTTCGGCAAGTATTCGCTCACATAACTGAACTGAGCCACCGTGACGAGGCCGCAGAAGAACACCGCGACGCAGAAGACGGTGAAGTTGCCCTGGTAGAGCATCAGATAGGTCAGCGGAAACAGGAACAGGCCCGGCACAAGGAACATGCGAATAAGCAAGCGGCTGGCGACATACACGAGCAACACGGCAAAGAGAATGCGTCCGGTCAGTCCGCCGATCTCCTGCCAGCGCTGCATCTGCCCGCGTTTCTCGTCGATCGTGTCGGTGATCGGCTTGCGGGCCGCGCTGAGTTCTTCGTGGGCCACCTTCACGCTGCCCTCGGCTTTCGTTTTCGCGTCGCCGGTCGTGGCTTCCCCCAGTTGCTTCTCCGCGGCTTTTAATTTCCCGGTCGCGGCCTTCACCGCCGGACCGTGCTCCTTCTTCGCGGATTCAACCGCGGGCAACCCGGCGGCCATCACGAGCGGCCCAAGTTGGAGCGCGCCGAAGGCGGCCGCGTACCCGCACGCCGAGATAAGGGTCGTGACAATCGTCGTGCGGCGAAGCTCAGGCGAGAACAGTTCCGCCAGCCTAGGTCTCTGAAGTGTGCCGGCTGCCTTCTTCGCCTTCCACACGCGACTCTCGGGCACGAACGGCATCAAGAGCAAGATCAGTGCGCCGGGAACCAGACCGGTGAGCAGCGTGTATCGCCACGCCGTCGGGGCGATACCGAGGCTCGTTAGCCAGGAGATCCCCGCCGGGTGCGCCTGCAACTCCGCGACGATCGTGTTGAACATTTCTGTCACGAGGATGCCACCTATCGAAGCGCAGGCCAACGTCCAGCCAATCGCCATTTCGCGCTGCCGCTTCTCGGAGAAGAGTTCCGCCAACCACGTCACGGCCGCGACCAACTCCACGCACACGCCGATGAACGTGGTGCAGCGGAAGAGGATGAACTGCCATAACTCGGTGCTGGTGGCCGCTGCGACCGGAGAGAGCGAGTACAGGAGGATGCTACCGACCATCACGGTCTTGCGGCCGAAGCGGTCCACCATGAAGCCGCCGAGTAGACCGAATACCCCGCCGCAGAGCGCTGCGATCCAGAGCATCCGCCCGCCCCAGAGTCGGACCTCGTTGGAAGTCTGCTCGACCCTCAGCAGTTCCGCCACGGCCTGCGAGCCGATCACCGGGAACATCAAGAGTTCGTATGTATCAAACAGAAAGCCGATGGCCGCGACGATAAGCACAAGCCAGCGCGTGACAGGTGGAAGGCCGGCGGAAGCAGACGAAGCGGCAGCGGGGGACGACACGGGTGCAAGTCTCCGGAAGGAGCATGTAGGCGCGCCGAGGCTTGGTGGGTGGGGTGAAGGTAGGCACGAACCACAACGACGGCAACCGGTAGCCTCTTGCGTTCTGATGCGCCAGCCGTCAGCATGGCACCGTCCCGGTTACTCGTACCGCCCTTACACCCGGAAATCAGGAATCAGGAGTCAGGAATCAGGAGTCAGGAATCAGTGATCAGAGTCAGGAGGGCGTTGCTCTCCTCGGAAGGAGCATCGCAGTTCACGAAGGACCGATGACTGATAACTGACAACTGATCACTGCTGACTGATGACTGATGACTGATGACTGATGACTGTTCACTGCCACCCCAAGGAGTTCCCATGAGACTGTTCCCCCTCTTCCTCGCCGCGCTGTTACTGGTGCCGGCCGTGGCGCGCGCTGATGACACCGAAGAGTTCCTCAAACCCGACAACTGGCAAGGCCGCGAAGACATCTGGAAGCTCGATCCGAAAGCCAAAACCATCGTCGGTGAGACCAAGCAAGACCCGAAATACAACACCTTCTTCTGCTCCAAGAAGAAGTACAGCGACTTCGAGCTGTCGTTCAAGGTGCAACTGCGTGACGCGGTCGGCAACAGCGGAGTGCAGATTCGCAGCGAGCGGTTCGACAAGGACGACAAGCAGCCGTTCCGGGTCCGCGGGCCGCAAGTGGACGTGGGGAAGGGTTACTGGGGAAGTCTCTACGGAGAAGGAGTCGGCGGGATGATGAAGGCGTCCAGCCCGGATGCAATCAAGAAGGCCGTGAAGGAAACCGAGTTCAACGAATACCACATCGTCGCCAAGGGAACGAAGATCACGATCAAGATCAATGGCGAAACGATGGTCGACCAGGACTTCCCGATGCTGCCGGGCAAGGACAAAAAACCCGCTCCGACCGAAGGAATCATCGCCTTCCAAGCTCACGCGGGCTACCCGAAGATGCGCGTTGAGTACAAGGACATCGTGTTCAAGGATCTGAGAGCGAAGAAGTGACGGGGAATTTCGGATTGCAGATTTCGGATTTCGGATTAGAAAACGTCGCTGAGCAACCGCTCTCGGTTGTGTCTTCTATCTTTCAATCCGAAATCCGAAATCTGCAATCCGAAATCGAAGCAATCCGAAATCCGCATTCCGAAAATTC
>JAKEEV010000074.1 GCA_022616395.1 Planctomycetia bacterium
CGTGGCGAACTGACACCGCGTTGTCACTGGCGCGGCAGATGTACGAGAGTCGCGAGTTCAGCGCGATGCCCATTCTGGCCGATGCACTTCAGGATGCTGGTTGCGAGAACGAAGACATCCTCAACCACTGCCGAGACACAAGCCAAGTTCACGTTCGCGGCTGCTGGGTGGTTGATCTCGTGCTGGGGAAGGAATGAGGGTAACCTGCGTGTGGAGGTGAACCATGCCGTCGAGTACCCTGTTGTCGCCGCCACCGTGGCAACCATCGAACATCATTCCGCAACCGCGACGCTGGACCGTCACCGAGTTCGATCATCTTGGTTCGCTCGGCTGCTTCGCGGGTCGGCGAGCGTTCCTTCTCGATGGCGTCATTTTGGAGCAGGGGCCGATGGAACCGCCTCACGCCGACGCACTGGAAGTGCTCTACGAACTCATTCGCGCTGCGTTCGGCTCAGGCTGGCGATTCCGCGTTCAGACTCCACTGCACCTCGACGAATTCAACAACCCGATGCCCGATCTCGCTGTGGTCGCGGGAACCCCCGGCTACTACGGAGACCATCCCGTTTCCGCAGCGCTGGTCGTTGAAGTGGCCGACACTACGCTGCAATCCGATCTCACCGATAAGGCGGAACGTTACGCCACCGCGGGCATCGCGGATTACTGGGTACTCGATCTCAACGCTGGCGTGCTCCATGTCTTCCGCAATCCGCAACCACTCCCCGCCGGTCTTGGGGCAACCGCGTATCGCACACACGACACGCTCGGCCCGAACGACACCGTCTCGCCGCTCGCAGCGCCCAACGCAACCATTCGCGTCTCGGACCTGCTGCCCTGAAGGCGAACGGCCGGCGTGAGCCGGCTGGTGTTTTCACCGTCGGCCTCACGGCTCGACGCTCACAAGACACCAGCCGGCTCACGCCGGCCGTTCGCCCAAGCGCCGGGTCATTCCTTCGCGGCTTGTTCCAGAAGCGTCTTCAGCCGATTCGTCACGTTCTCCTTGGTCGATGGGTCGTTCTTCACTTCCTGAGTCACGATCTGCATTGGGTTGACGTAGTTCTTGTACTTGTCGTTGAGATACCCGACGCGGACTTGTAGCGCTGTGTCAGCGGGGAAGTCGAGCTTCCACTCGCCCTTCTCCTTCTTCATGGGCACAACCGCAGTCGTCGGGTTCACGAACTTCATCGACCGCGCGTAGACCTGGAAGATTTCCGGCTTCATGTTCCACGTGCCGCTCGTCGGCTGATTGCTCCAGACGACCGGCAACGAGAACACAAACGTCGCTTCCGCAGTGTCGTCCTTCTCCTTGCCAACGGTGATAAGCACGTCCTTCGGGAACGGTTCGAGCGCGTAGAAGACGATCTTCACCTCGTCGCGGATCAGACTCCGTTCCTTCATCTGGAAGGTGAGGTTGTCGAGCGACTCGCCGAGTTCCCTGGCCGCCGTCTCTCCGCGACGGAGTTGCTCCGCATATCCCGGCGTGCAGTAGTGAGCCGCGATGTCATAGTCACGCTTGTCGATGGCGCGCTTGAACATGTCGACGGCGACTTGCGGAGTATCCGCGTTGCGGTACCCCTTCGCGGCACGAACCGTATCGGCTCGCTTGAAGAGGAACAGATACGTTCCACCCAGGACCGCGCATAACGCGAGAACAAGAAAAATGAGCCGGCGCATGAATCGGCCTCCGTTTGGGAGGTGAGGAGAGCGCCGGGGGGCGGCAGAACTGACGGGACACGCTACTCTGGCTCACTGGTTGGGGTGAGGCAACTTTTCTTCCCAAACGAGTGCTGGAGCGTTAAGGTAATCGCAACTCAAACCCGTGTGAGAAGCCCAATAACAACGCTTGACCGCTATCGCGGGTGTCTGCTTGGCCTGGCCGCTGGCGATGCGCTTGGCACCACGCTGGAGTTCGAGCAACCCGGTTCGTTCACGCCGCTCACGGACATGGTCGGAGGAGGGCCGTTCGCGCTCAAGCCGGGTGAATGGACAGATGACACGACGATGGCTCTGTGCCTCGCGGAGAGTCTGGTCACGAAACGCGACTTCGACCCGATTCACCAACTCGAAACGTACTGCCGTTGGTACCGGCACGGGCACCTCAGCGTGAAAGGTCGCTGCTTCGACATCGGAACGGCCACCCGCGGCGCGCTCGACCGCTTCACGCGAACACGCGAACAATACTGTGGCGATCCCAGCCCATACGCGGCCGGCAATGGGTCGCTGATGCGGCTCGCACCGGCTCCGCTGGCGTTCGCGAATAAGCCCGAAACGGCGATCTACATGGCGGGGCAAAGTTCACGCACCACGCACGCGGCTCTGGAATGCATCGACTCGTGCCGATACTTCGCTGGGCTGCTCCTCGCGGCAATCGCGGGACTGAGTAAGAGCGAGATTCTCAACAACGACTACGAACCGCCGGTGAAGTGCTTCCTGCAGAACCCACTCGCTCCGAAAGTCTCCGCGATAGCTGCCGGTTCCTTCAAGGTGAAGGAGCCGCCTCAGATTCGCGGAAGTGGATATGTGATTCACACACTTGAGGCTGCGCTCTGGGCGTTCCACCACACAGATAACTTCCGCGACGGCGCTCTCAAAGTCGTCAACCTCGGCGAAGACGCGGACACGACCGGTGCGGTGTACGGTCAGATCGCGGGGGTTTATTACGGAGTCGATGGAATACCGTCAGAGTGGCGTGAGAAGCTCGCGATGCGCGAACTGATCGACCAACGCGCCGCGGAGTTGCACGCGATGGCAGGCTTATCGGAGCCGCGACCGTAAGGGAGCGAGAAAGCTCATTCGCTCCCTTACGGTCGCGGCTCCGACAGAGACATCACTTCCCAGCCACGGCCTTCGCGACGGGCGGGGTCACGAACGCTTCGGCCAGCGCCTTGCACTGATCGACCGTCATCTCGCCTTCCTGCACCCACACGCGATACTTCAGCTTCAGCGGCTTGTCGGGTGTCAGATCGTACTCGAAGTAGTCGCCGAAGCGACCGTAGTCGCGTTCGCTTCCGCGCGTCTCTTTCGGATTGTCCGGGTGGTTGATGCGAAGCACGGTGTGGCGCTTTCCGCCCACCACGAAGCTGCACGCGTTCCACGGCAAGTTCACGGTCTTCGCGTCCTTGCCCTTCGCGTCCCAGTTTCGAGTGTCACCGATCTTCCCCTTGCCATCTGGACGAAGGTAGTAAGTGTTCTGCTTGCCGTTCTTCGACACTTCCATGTTCGCGCGGAAGTGGAACCCCGCGTGCTGCGGGTCGCCGTCGAGCCGCACCTTGTCGAGCTTCGTCGAAAGCACCGTGCTCCAGTCGATCATTGTGCCGCCAGCGGTAGCGTAAGCGGTCACTTCGCGTTCCTCGGTGGCGAAGGGCTTGCCGTCGGTGCCATGCCACGAGATCGCGGAGCGCATCCGGCCAAGCACTTCGCCCGCTTCGGTCTTGAGCATCTTGTTGTGTTGGCTGAACACGTTGTCGCGACCGTGCCAGATGTCGGCGGTCTGCTTGTCGCCATAAGTGATCTTGTTGAAACCGAAGAACAACCCGCGGTGGTGCGGGAACTGGCCGTCCTTCGCGGTCTTCGCGGAGGTATTCGTCAGCATCGTCTTGCCCGTGGCCGGGTCGTAGACGTTGTGGAACGGCTTGAACGTGTAGTAGTGGTCCTTCGGATCGCGCGGCAGATTGAAATATTGAAGGACAGGTCGCTTCTCGTTCACCTTCACGAAGAGCAACTCCGTCGGTGCGCCGCTTTTCTCCGCGAACTGGAACTGCGGAGGAGCAACGAAGTAGTTCACCGTGTTCAGTTTGCCGGTGACCGTCTTACCCGCCTTCAGTTCGGGAATGACGAACACCACATACTGCTTCGTGACCGAGTCATCGGTCTGAGCCGGCTGTGCGATCTGCACCGGAACCATCCCGCCGGGCAACTCGACCACGTTGAACGCGGCCGCGTCGGTGTCCTTGGGCACCGGGCACTTCACGATGACGTTCGTCTGGTCGGTTTTGCCGCCGGTGACGGTGATTGTGATCGGCGCGGCGTGTGCCGATGCGCCGAGCAACACGAGAAGCGCGATCGCGGACAGCGTGCGAGTCATTTGGGGCACTCCAGTGAATGATGCGCCGGGTTCTTTACGAGTGCGTAAAATGAACCTGGCCCAATCTCGGTTTGAGGAGTAACACCCATGAGCGTATCCGCTGCCGAGTTAACCGCCAAGAAGTGTACGCCCTGCGAGGGAGGAACCCCCGCGATGAGCAAGGCCGAGGTGACCGAACATCTCGCCGCGCTGCCGGAATGGAAACTCTCCGACGACGGCAAGATGATCCGCCGCAAGTACAAGTTCAAGGACTTCGTGAGCGCACTGGCGTTCTTGCAGAAAGTGGGCGAACTGGCCGAAGCCGAAGGCCACCACCCGGACCTGCACCTGACCGGTTACAAGAACGCGACAGTCGAACTGACGACACACGCCATTGGCGGCCTATCCGCCAACGACTTCATCGTCGCCGCCAAGATCGACAAGCTCTCGGCGTAAGCGTTCCACCCGCTACAGCCACGGCTTTACCCAGGAGTCGATCTCGGGAAGTTTGGCGCGGGAGGCGTCCACCAGCGGGCGAAACGTATTCGGCTGACGGAACAGGAACCGGATGATTCCGAGATACGGGCGGCTTGGGTGCAACTCAGCTTGGAGTTGCTCTCGTGTGTCGCCTTCAACCGGCTGTTCCCGCACGACGCGAGCGAGCAGATACACGACGGCTTTCAGTTTCGCGACACGCTCACCCTGAAGCGGTTGGTCGTTGAGTTCCAGCTGGTTCAGAGTGTGCATCGCATAAGGTTGTCGAGCCGGTTCACTGATCGCGATCAAGGCTCCAGTCGTTGTATCCCACTCGAAGAACTCAGCGGGATCACGCGTTGTCGGATCGAGGAGCAATGGAACACTGTCACGGAACAGAAACTGATTTCCTTTGGATCGGTTGCAATCCGAGCAACACAGAAGCAGGTTGTTCCAGCGGAACATCTTCTTGGGGTAGCGCTCCTTTGGCCGAAAGTGGTCAAGAGTCTTCGCGTTGACTCGTTCGCAGAAGACACACTTTGAATGGTACGCGTTCGTGAGCGCGTTCCAGACCTCCTGCCCCGCCTTCCGCCGACGGAAGTTGTTCCACTGTCGTTCGATTTCTGGATCGTTACGCGAATAGGTGTTGGCCGTAGCCTGTGCGGTCGCCATGTCCTTTCGCACCGCTTGAGAGAGGACTGTGTCAGAAGGGCGATACAAGCGGATCATTTCTGGTCGTTGGTGAGGCGTTTCAGTGTCTCATCGACGTACCGGCTCATGTCCGTTTGCCGTTGCATCTCCTCGTAGGTTTCGCCGGGTGCAGAGAGTCGCGACTCCAACGCGGCCTTGATCTCCGCCAATTCTCGCTTCTCAGCAGTTGTCAACTTCCCCGCGTTCTGCTTGGCGAGCAACTCCGTATTCCGACTGACGAGGTGTTCCGTTTCGACGGATCGCGTGCTGTGCAAGCCGAACAGCCGCGGGCTGGTGAGAATCTGTGTCGCGGTCCAGCCGCGAACCGATTCCTCGAACTTCTCGACCTCCACGGTTCCATTCTCGTTGCGACGCAGCACGAATAGCCCGCCATCGGTGGCTTCCTGCGCGATGAACGGGCTGTGCGTGGTCACGATGAACTGAATCTTGGGGAACACCTGCCGCAGTCGCTCGCCCAGCTCCCGCTGCCAGCTCGGATGCAGGTGAGCATCGGCTTCATCAATGAGCACGATACCTTCGGCGAGGATGCTGATTGCACCGGTCTCCTTGTCCTCCAGCATGTAATCCTCGAATCGCACTGTGGCGTTGAATGTGTGCATCATCAGATCGAGTACAAGCGCGAGAAAGCTGCGGAACCCATCACTGAGTCGGATGGCTTCAAGCTCAACCCCTTCCGCTGTCTCGAAGAGAACCTTCTGAGTGGAAACATCCTTGATTCGGACCCCTTGAGGAAGCAACTGATTGATGATTCTCTCAAATACAGGTAACGCCTGCCGAAACACATCACCCCCAACCACCTTCTTGTCAAGCGAGCGGGCGTAGACGGTCTTGAGCCAAGAGATTGGTTCCGCGATGCCAGCGGCATCACTGAGCATGGTTAGAAATGGAAGTTGATAAGGCTTGAGTTGGAATGCTGGTGGTTGCCAATCAAGGCGACGAAAGGGGCCGTATCCACATGCCAACCAACCAGGGCTGTTTATCTTCTT
Source organism: Planctomycetia bacterium (assembly GCA_022616395.1). Taxonomy (GTDB): domain Bacteria; phylum Planctomycetota; class Planctomycetia; order Gemmatales; family Gemmataceae; genus Gemmata. The sequence goes on from JAKEEV010000074.1 coordinate 6,232, forward strand.
GGCTCGACCAGTGGTTTGATCCCGTTCCCTCTTTAGACGTTCAATGCCTGCATCCAACCAGAGTTTCTTTGGCGCCCCAGCCGTCGGGCCGCGTTCAGACCCACCGCCCCGCAACTCTGGGTCATCGAACCATGTTTCGGTGAAGACGGCCTCTATTCGCCCTTTTCCCACATGACTGGACACCCAGTCCTCGTCGAAGATCCAACTTGACTCGTGCAATTCCATCACCAGTTCGGCCACTGCCCGCACGAGTGTGCTTTTCCCCAGCCCGTTCTCACCCAGAATCACGTTCCAGCCGCTGGAGTCCCCGTTTGTGTGGGGGAACTCCAGCGTCACGTCTTCAAAGCACTTGATGTTCTGGAGGCGGATCTTCTTCAGGTACACGGCACGCTCCGGGTTGGTCAGCCCGCATTGTACCACGGCGTGTAACACAACGGCGCGGCTCTTCGCCGCGCCGTTCGCCAAGCTGACGCCATTCGGCTCAATCCCGCGTCACGGGCCGCAGCAGGCGCGAGGCGTAGCGGCCGAGGCGGATGAGCAGCACGCGGTTGAGGTAGCCCGTCGTCACTTTCGCGCCGACTTTGCCCACCACCTTGCCCACCATGTTCGCGCTCACGCCCACGCCCACCGCGTTCATCGCTTCGTGGAAGAGTTGGTCGTACTGATCTTCCGCCAGTTTCTCCCACTCGGTCCCCTGCCCCGCCAGATACGCGTTGAAGAACGTCCGGCCAAGCAGCACCGCCGTTCCGGTGCGGCCAGCGCGCAGGTGATACAGTTGGCACAGATCGGTGAGCATCGAGAACGTGTAGAACAGAGTCGCTCCGGAATCGACGACCGCGTTCGGAGCCACTGCGGTCACCACCCAGATTCGGCTCGACCAGTATTTGATCCGCGTTTCGGCCGCGATGTCGATTTCCTTCTGGAAGCCATCGCGGAAGCGAGCGAACCACTGCTCGGTGGACGCGAATTTGTCTGGGTCGAGCAACTCCGCACGGATGACCTTCATGCGAGCAATGGCTTCGTCGGTGAGTCCGAGATTGGCAAGCCCGCGACGATCCTTCTCGGTCTCGATGGGGTATTCACGCAGGTAGTTCTCGATCTTCTCGCGTGCTTCCATCGATTTGGCCGCAGCCAGCCAGCGCAGCCGCGTGCGGTTGGCGAGTTCCTGAAGTCCCTGGAGCCGCAACTGCCGGTTCTCGCGCATGCGGAAGTAGATGATGAAGAACCGGATGAACGCGTACAGCACGCACAGACCGAACAGAATCAGCCCGCCGTAGCCCGTCCACCTCAGCCAGTCTTCCTGAATCGCCGCGAGCGTGTTCAGAAGAGACGCGGTCTGGTTAAACAGGAAGATGCCGAACACACCGGCCATGCCGAGCAGGAAGGCGAACGCCAGCGGCGAGCCGAACCAGCCGAGCCAACTGAGGCCCGTGGGGTCCGACGCGAGCATCAGTTCGGCTTCGGCGATGTCGCGCGCGGCTTGCTCGTCGTCGAGTTGCTTGAGCGCGGCGAGTTCCGCGGCCGAAAGCGGAGCGAGATCGGTCGGCACTTGCGGCGGTCGGCCGAGTTCGGTTTCTCCGGGGCGCAACTCTGGGTCCGTGTCTGGATCACCCCCGCGCCGATCCGGTCCTGGAGTTGCAACGGCAGATCGTCCGCCGGGCACACCAATGCGGAAGTCGTCATCATCAGACTTCATGGTTCCTCCTCGTTGCTCAGAGTTCGGAAACTCGGCTCGTGATCGCGTGTCTAGTCTTGGGTAGTTGAAAGGTTGCCAAAGGCGGCCAAAGGCGGCCACGTGGCCAACTGAGACCAAACCCTATAAATCCTGGGCTTTCCTCCAAAGGTGGCCAAGATGGCCAACTCTCGCCGGTCCAATACAATAACTAGACAAATATATACTCACTCTCCGTGGTGTTGATTTTGCACCTCGACCAGGTCGTTTGCCTTTCCCTACCATTGTAACCGACTTGCGGGTGAACTGGGCCATACCTAAATTGATGCATACCCGATTCGGAGAAAGCCTCATGGATGCGCCAACATCTCAACCTGCTTCGCCATACTTCAAGCCAATGACTCTGGCTCTTGCGGGGCTTGGGCTTGTTCTCACCGTGTCGCTGACGGTGCTATTCGCGAAATTGTCTCCCGAATACCAGGTGTGGAACGCATCCGTGATCGGAGCGCTCGCACTCTTCACCGCGGCCCGGCTCGGCTTGTGGCCGGGAATTGTATTCACCGTGGTCGCCATCGCGCTGAAGGATTTCTGCCTCTACATGCTGACTCCGTGGTGGGAGCCGTATCCGCTCTCGTGGGTGTACTTCACCGGCTA
>JAKEEV010000667.1 GCA_022616395.1 Planctomycetia bacterium
GGCTGGTCTTTCGGCATCAGGTGTTTTGGTATCGGGGCCGCGGGCGTGCTTGACTGCAACGCAAGCCCCAACCCTGCCACAAACGCGAACAGCGCGATAGCGCGAATGGTCACGGTGAGTCCTCCAGGCAACGTCGGTGTAACCAAGTTGTCTGGGTCTTGACCCAGACGGCTAACGCCTGCGGTTCGACAACGCCCCGCCGAGCGAAAGTGGGCGAGAGGGAAACAACTCGTACCGCTGAACTGACCGAATTGTCTCCCGCGTCTGAGTGCCCCCTCCCCCCGCCACCCCCTGCTTTTGTCCTCTTGGTGTTTTTCCCATGATTTGTGGGATTTGGTCACTTTGCGTTGCAAAGAAGTGGCCTTTATGGCCCCCAACTCCTTGAAAACATGGGGTTTCCAGAAGGCCAGGGGTGGCCTTTATGATTTCTCCCGGCTCGGCAGTTTGGTTGTCAAAGATCGTTCCCAACCCATTGTCCAATCTACACCTAAAGTGAACATCTGTCTACATCAGTTGCCACTCTCGTTTTGCGTGTGTAACCAAGTTTTTTGGGTCTGGACCCAGCCGGCTAACGCCATCGGTTCGACAAAGCCCCGCCTTAGCCGGCTGGGTGGTGAGTTATCCAAGAAAAAGTGGATGCACCCCGTCACTGATGTTACCACGACCGACCTCGGCGAATCACGCGCCTGAATCGCCGTGGCGGGAAATTCGCGGCGCGCGTCCACTTGATATTGCTTGAGCTGGAGCCGTCGGGACAAGTTCGCGGAAACTGCGGCGCAACGCCGCGGGTGGATCGCGGAACTTCCCAGTTCGATTTAGGCCGTCCTGTCGGGTCATTCAGGAACGACCCACAGGCCGACCGTGTTTCAGTTTGAAAGTAACCCCAACGGCTCCAGCTCGGGCGCTTTTTTGAGCGGTTCACTTCCGTCCCACGCACTTCCGCACCGGCTGACCAAACTCCTCAGTAAATGCAAATTGGATGTCTACTATTGTCTAGTTTAACATTATTCAGTCTGCTAAAAACAGGCAGTAATCCGAAACAATTCCGAGACGCAAAAAGAAACTAGAAAAATTCCCCCGATTTGTTGTTGACATCTATAGTGAACAGACGTATAAATAGTGTGTCGAATGCAAATGAGGAGTTGAGCCAAACAAACGAACGGGTGAAACGCACAAGTTCAAAGTCTCAAGCGGAGGGGCAACGATGGAAAGCTGGCGTCTGGTGTGGCGGTGTGGGTTTGTGCCGGTGATCTCGACGGCGGGTCTGGAGTCGCTGCGAGATGCTTTGCGGATCGACGATCCGCGGCTGACGCAGGGGAGCACGACGACTCCTCCGCCTCTGATGTGTGTGCAGGACTGGCCGGTTGAAGCCGCCTGCGCGTTGGGCTTCTGCGGCTGGCAAGGCGATGAGCTGGAAACAGTCGGTCAGGTCGAGGAGTTCTTCGCGCGAGCTTGCTTTGAAGCCGATCAGCGACTCGGCGAACCCGCCGCTTGCCGCTGGTTCCTCAACTGGTTCGATGACACGCCACGCGAAGAGATGCGTCGCGAACTGCTCGCTGAGGTCGAGCGAGCGATTTCCGAACGGCTCCCAATCGAGAAGGCCGCCCCGGCAATCGAGATGTTCCCCAAGACCAACGAAGTCGCGGCTTAACCGCCTTCGGCGGAAATTTGAAAGCAAACACAAGCACGAAATCCGAAACAAGAAACCCAACACCAAAACATCACCAAGCGGGAGTTCACCATGTTTGAAGTCGTCATCTGCACCGTGAGCACCGGTCGCGTTCGCCGCAAGTTCTTCAAGTCGTGGGACGCTGCTCGTGAGTGCGTCGATTCGGTCACCGAGAAGAAAGGCGCGAGCGTTCGCGTCTGGCTCGAACGCGTGGAAACCCCAGCACAAACACTGATTCTTCGCCCTGTCCGCACAATCGCCGCGTGAGTCGCAAACAAACACACAAAACACAACCCTAACCGTCCAAGGTGCTCAAATGATCGCGATCTGCCGCCACTGCTCGAAGTCGAAGGTGAACCGTCCTCGCGGGCTGTGCTGGAGCTGCTACTACACGCCAGGCGTGAAGGATCTTTATCCTTCCACAAGCAAGTACGCTCGTCGCGGAGTCGGCAACTTCACCGGCAACGCTCCTCTTCCTCCGGCTCCGACGACCGCGGCTCCGGGCACGCCCGAAAAGCTCGCGGTTCTCGAACAGCGCGCCAAGATGAAGCAGGCGATCTTCCACCCGGCCGATGCTCGTTACCTTGGCGATCCGCGTCCGGTGGAGTTCATGAAGAACAAGGCCCGCGAAGCCGCCAACGAGATGGCGTGCGTCGCCTAAACAGATTGCTTCGCTCGCGGTGTGGGTTGGTTGTCGTGAGGGGGAAGTGAGCCGACAGACCACCGTCTGTGCCTCCGCCTCCTCCGTCCGAACCCACCACCAGCAATCGTGAAGCGAGAGTGATCGGCCGAGGAACACACCAAGACCAGTTCTTCGTGCTTCATTCCAACTCACACAACCGAACCCCGCGAGCGAAGAGAAATACGAGAGCAGGCGGATACAGGAAGCGTTCCGCCGGGACTCTCACCGAAGGCCACCCGTGAGATGCGGGTGGCCTTCGTGTTTTCGATTTGGCGACAGTTTCGGTGCCTCGGTGCTCGTGCTTCGCCCTCAACTCTGGGAAAAGA
>JAKEEV010000668.1 GCA_022616395.1 Planctomycetia bacterium
CGATCCACTTCTTCTCGCGCTCGAAGGTCAGCCAGATGCAGTGGTTGGAAGAGTTCTTGCGCGAGTGCCTGGCGCAAGCTCGTTCAATCGAAACACCGGACCAACCGCCTATTCCTGAAGATCCCGAAGAGGAAAGCAAACCATGAGCGCGGTGAATGCGAAGACCCAAGTTTCGCGGAGGCGGTTCCTTCAGGGCGTGGGGGTCACGATGGCCCTGCCGTGGATGGAATCAGTTCCCGTGTGGGGTTCAGCTCCCGTCACGCCAGGTGGAACACCCGCTGCGTTCCCCAAGCGCTTCGCAGCGCTCTTCATGGCCTGCGGGATCAACTCGCATCACTGGTGGGCCAAAGGCGCAGGCTCCGACATGGTGCTCGGCAAGAGTTTAGAGCCGATGGAGCCTCTCAAGACCAAGATGAACTTCATCAGCGGGCTATTCAATAAGAACGCGACTGGTGTCGGCATTCATCCCGGTCAGACGGGCAATCTTCTCTCCGGTGCGGCTCTCCAGAAAGGCGCGGAACTCAAGGGCGGGATCAGTGTCGATCAGGTACTCGCCAACACCGTCGGCCAGGAGACCGTACAGCCGAGCATGGTGCTTGGCTGCGAGCAACCGATCACCGGTTACCACGAAACGAACTTCTCGATGGCCTACAGTTCGCATATCTCCTGGCAGAACTCGACTTCGCCTGTGCCGATGGAAGTGTATCCGTCGCTGGCGTTCGATAGCCTCTTCGATAATCGCGGAAGCAAGCGGAACCAGAGCATCCTGGATCGCGTGAAGGATCAGACCGAAGATTTGAAGCGCGAAGTGAGTACCGCCGACAAGGCTAAACTTGAAGAATACCTCACGAGCGTTCGCGAACTCGAGAAGCGTGCGGCCGCGATGCGGGCCGAGAAGAACTCGGCTGACGCGAAGGGACCGCAAGCAATCACGATGAAGCGGCCCGAGAACGGACTCCCCGAAGACATCCGCGAACACATGAAGCTCATGTGCGACATCCTCGCGCTGGGCTTCCAGATCGACAAAACTCGAATCGCGACTCTGCTTCTGTGCCGCGACATCTCCGGGCTGTTCTATCCGTTCCTCGGAGTGCGAGCCGCTCACCACTCTGCTTCCCACTACGACCTCAACGACGATTACCATCGCATCACGCGATACTACGTCAGTCAGCTTGCGTATCTCGCAACACGACTCGACGCAATGAAGGAAGGCGATGGCACGGTCCTCGATCACTCGTGCTTGTTGTTCCTCTCGAATATGTGGTCGGGGAGCCGGCACGACTCGACGAAGCTTCCAATTCTGATGGCCGGCGGACTTGGCGGAACGATCAAGACCGGCCGCGTGCTGTACTTCAATGGTCGAGCGGACTCCGAACGCAAGCTCTGTAGCCTCTATCTGTCCATCCTCGACGGTATGGGCGTGAAGCTCGACCGCTTCGGAGACGCAGATACCCGACTGGCGGGAATTTGAGTATGATTGTAGCCATCACGCTCCGCGTGATGCCGCCGCGCAGCGGCATGATTGTTATCCATTCCGAAGAAAGTCGCCGCTCTTCGAGCGGCCCTCACGCGGAGCGTGAGGGCGACTATCAAAACCCACCAGAAATCAGCCCTCTCGGTGGCTCTCACTTTCGGCTGCTCGCGTGTAACCAATCGTTCTTCCAATTTTCAGCAACATTCCCGGTTGCGGTGCAGCCGGGTTTCGTGCCCTGTTTTCCCGTTCAAGCGGGAGCAGGTTCTTTTACCCCGCCGGGACATGAGCCACCCGACGGCAGCGCCGGTGCATTCCGCTCGGCGATTTGGCTCGTCTGATGTTTCTCTGTCAGCTCTGCGGCGAGACTACTCCGCCGCGAACTCCGGCCGCGCGTGTCGTTGTCCGCCAGCGGCCCAAGCAGTATCCCTTCCGCTTACACGCCAACATCTTCTGGCGCCTCAATGATGAGGGGAAGCGGAAAGAACACAAGACGAACGACCCCGGAGGCGTGGGGTGGGAGATCGCCGAGGAAGTGCTCGCCTGCCCAAATTGTGCGGCGAGATTTCTTCCGGAGGTTGTCTAGTTCAGAGTGTGTTCTACGCTTGCCCGGCACATGATCTGCACCAACAAGACGGTTAGGTCGATCTTGACTGTCGGACTCGCTGAGCCGATTCTAGTCGACCGCCGAAACTCGCAGCCAACCAGTTCCACGCTGGACGCTGCTCCCACCGCGCCGTAAGCCGTGTGGGAGCGCTTATCCCCGAACTCATATGAGGTAGACCCCACATCGGGGGCTCATCCATGTCATTTCCTCCCAACACCACTCAGCCATCGCCCCCCTCATCGACCCCCACCGTCACCGACCGCCCACCGCCAGAATCCGACACCTACAAGCACCGACTGAAGTTCCCCAAGGACCAGGCCGGCTTCCTGGCCGAACTTCGGCGCCGCGTTGATGCGTACTTCGCTGAGACCGGCAACTCTCCGCGCGACTCTTGGCGGATGTACCTGAAGACCTCGATCATCCTGAGCTGGCTCGCGGCTTCCTACATCTTCTTGGTGTTCGTCGTCTCGAACTGGTGGCTGGCGATTCCGCTGGCGGTGTCGCTGGCTGTCGCCATCGCGGCGGTCGGGTTCAACATCCAGCACGATGCCGGGCACAGCGCCTACTCGCGGTTCGGCTGGGTGAACCGACTGGGAGCGATGAGCCTCGACTTGATCGGAGCCAGTTCCTACCTCTGGCACTGGAAACACGTTGTCTTCCACCACACCTATCCGAACGTGGATGGCGAAGACCCCGACATTGACCCCGGAGTTGTCGCGCGCCTCTCACCTCACCGGCCATTACGCTGGTTCCATCGCTGGCAACACCTGTACCTGTGGCCGCTCTATGGACTGACCGCGTCCCGCTGGCACCTCTGGGGCGACTTCAAGGATGTGATTACGGGAACAATTGGCCCGCACAAAATCCCCCGACCGAAGGGCTGGGATCTGTTCGTGTTCATTCTGGGGAAAGTCACTTCGGTTAGCTTGATGCTCGCGTTGCCGATGTTCTTCCACCCGTGGTGGCTGGTGCTGGCGTTCTACATGTTCGTTACCATCGTGGTCGGGATCGTGCTCACCGTGGTCTTCCAACTGGCCCACTGCGTCGCGGAGGCCGAGTTCCCGTTGCCCATCGACGGAACGCAGCGCATGGAAGAAGCCTGGGCGATTCACCAGATTCAAACCACGGTGAACTTCGCGCGCGGAAGTTGGATACTGTGCTGGTTGCTCGGCGGATTGAACTTCCAGATCGAACACCACCTCTTCCCGCGAGTCTGCCACGTTCACTACCCAGCGCTCTCGCGCATCGTGGAATCGACATGCCAGGAATTCGGCGTGAGCTATGCCAACCACGGCTCGTTCCTGGACGGACTCGGCTCCCACTACCGCTGGCTGCGCACACTTGGCCAGCCAGAACCGGCAGTCTGAAGTCGGAGAGGCTGGACACCTGTCCTGCGAAAACAGGCTCACTTCGCGGGCTTGGCGAGCTTGATCTTGGCGTCGGTCAGAATCTTGTCGAGCGGCTTGTGAGGCGACCCGGAGATCGTCAGGACTTGCGGCTTGTTTGCATCACCCGCGTAGACGTGAATCCAACTGCACTCGAAGCAGATGACCAGCTCGACCGTCTTGCCGTCGTAGGTGGCTCGGATACCGTGTCTGGGAATGAAGCAGCGCGCTCCGCGTCCGCCCTCTTCCACTCCCTTCTTGACACTTGCAGCCACCTTCGCCGCGTCTTCGCCCTTCACCGTCGTTTTGCCGAGCACCTTCACGCCATGCCAGCCTTCGTTCCCCTTCTCCTGCTGAGCGC
>JAKEEV010000669.1 GCA_022616395.1 Planctomycetia bacterium
AAGCGCGAGCGAAGCACGACGGCTCCGCAGGCGCTGGCTCTATTAAACTCACCGGAGGCTATGGCCGCGTCGAATGCGCTCGCGGATCGCCTGACGAAGGAAGCGAACACGGAAGCTGATCGCATCGACCGCGCCTACCGACTTGTACTCGGCCGCGCCCCGACCGCGAAGGACGTTGAGCGAGCGAAAGCGTTCTTGAAGGACTCGCCACTGAGCGAACTCTGCCGCGCGCTGTTCAACCTGAACGAGTTCGTGTACTTGGATTGAGCAGCTTGAAGAGAAGGCACTGCCATGACTCCATTCATGCTTCCCGACCGCCGCAACTTCCTCCGCAACGCGGGCTGCGGGTTCGGAGCCATCGCGCTCGCGGCCATGCTCGGCGAGGAAGGTCTACTCGCGGACGAAAAGTTGGTCGATCCGCTGGCGCCCAAGAAGCCGCACTTCGAGCCGAAGGCCAAGCGCGTGATCTTCCTGTTCATGTCCGGCGGACCGAGTCACGTTGACACGTTCGACCCGAAGCCGGAACTCACGAAGTTGCACGGCCAGAAACTCCCAGCGAGCTTCGGACCGGTCAAGACGCGTCGCGGGGTGGACAAGAACAAGCTGCTCGCTTCCAAACGCACCTTCAAGAAGTACGGAAAGAGCGGAATCGAAGTCTCCGACTGGTTCCCGCACATCGGGGAGTGCATTGACGACATCTGCGTGCTGCGCGGATGCTACGGAGACAGCGTGACGCATCCCGAATCGGTGTACTTGATGAACACCGGCTCGATTCTGATGGGTCGGCCAAGTCTTGGCGCGTGGGTGAGTTACGGACTCGGCACAGAAAACCGCAACATGCCCGCGTTCGTCGTGATGCCTGATCCCGGTGGCTGGCCGAAAGGCGGTGCTCCCGCGTGGGGCAATGGCTATCTCCCCGCAACGTACCAGGGAACAGTTGTTCGCGGAGGGAAACCGCCAATCGCACACCTCGCGACTCCCGCGAGCGTATCCGAGGAGCAACAGCGGCGAACGCTCGACTTCATCGGCGAAAGTAATCGCGACTACATCGCCGACCGGCCCGGCGATTCGGAATTAGCCGCGCGAATCTCGGCTTATGAACTTGCATTCCGAATGCAGGCACACGCACCGGAAGTGATCGACCTCGCGAAAGAAACCGACGAGACGAAGCAACTCTACGGACTCGACCGCAAGGAGACGGCCGACTTCGGCACGAGATGTTTACTCGCGCGTCGAATGGTCGAACGCGGAGTGCGCTTCGTGCAGCTTTACTCTGGCGATACGAACGGCTGGGATGGTCACTCCGACCTGGAAGGCAACCACAGCAAGCTTTCGCTTGCGAGTGATAAGCCCATCGCGGGATTGTTGACCGACCTGAAGCGCCGCGGACTGCTCAAGGATACGCTTGTGATCTGGGGAGGCGAGTTCGGACGCACGCCGATGAGCGAAGGAACCAACGGTCGCGACCACAACCCGCACGGCTTCTCGATGTGGTTCTCAGGCGGAGGCATTAGGGGTGGGCAAGCGCTCGGAGCAACCGATCCCGTGGGCTTGCGTGCCGCGGAAGGTAAGACTCACGTCAACGACATCCACGCGACGATTCTGCACTTGCTCGGCTTCAACCACCGTCGGCTCACGTTCCGCCACAACGGCCGCAACGAACGCCTCACCGACAACGGCGGCGAAGTGATCGACGCGGCGCTCATATGAATCGGAGCCGGAAGCGTAAGCGACGGGGTTTTCATTTCCCGTCGCTTACGCTTCCGGCTCCGATTTCGCTTCCGGATCGTATTTAGTGCATGAATCACTTCCGGAAAAACAGCATCAACAAATCAATGGCGAAGAAGACCACGATGATGACTTCCAGCCAGAGCATCCGGCGTTCGTAGAGGTCGCCGCGAGTCAGCGTGTAAAGCCGGTCGAGTTCCGCGAGCCGCTGTTCGACACTCGCGCGCCACTGATCGAGGTGGAATCGCTCGCGCGCGAGCACGTAGACCCGCGCGAGGTGCCAGTCGCCGACAAACTTCGTGGTGTGAGTGACTTCATCGGCGAGCTTTGTCAGATCAACGCGCAACCGGCGAAGAATTCGTAATACACCCGCGACATAACCAAACCGCCACCAACGCCTCCGGCCCAAATCGACGTAAGCACGCTCCAGGTAGCGGTCGAGCGAGCGGTCCATCCACCGGAACTCTTCCAACTGAAGGTTCGCCAGTTCCAGGACGAACAACACATCCTCGGAAGGGCAACCCAGATCCACAACCAGAGCCGCGTCCCAGTCGACCACGACCAAATCGGTATTCTCGAATGAGCGCTTCAGACGAAGCACTTCATTCACTTGCGATTCGCTGAGTCGCTCGGCCGGCGTCTGTGTGAGTAGCCCCGCCACTTCGCGCGCGTGTTCCGTCAGCCACCGGTTGGTGTCGCGCTCTTTGCCAAGTTGCGAAAGACTGAAAACCGTGTAGGCTTCCGGCTCGGTCTCCGAACCGGGGGTAACGACGGAATCCGCCAGTCGGCGTTGAACCTCAGCGCACTGCTCGCGGGCGAGCGCGTCGAGCGGTCGGCCGTCATCGAGAGTCGGCGTGTGGAAGGGAGCGAAGTCCGCCAGTGAGTTTCCGGTCACGGCGACTCGGAGAATGACGCTGATCACTCCCACTTCGTAAACGCGAACGAGCAATCGCAACGGAGATCCGCGCAGTTGAGTTGTGATCGGGGGGAGTTCGACCACCAGCGGCCGAGCCAACGGAACATCTTTCGGAGCGGGCCGGTCGCCACGAGCAGTAAATGGTTGCGATTTCCCCGAAAGCAGTTCGGCAGCTCGGTCGAGCCGGATTTCGTTCGCCACATCGAACGCGTACAAGTAGACAACTTGGCCGACAAGGTCCGACTCACCCGGTCGCTCGGTGCTGGATTGTTCCGCGGGCATGTGTGCTCTCCGGGCACAGTACAGGCATGGTACTGCGCTGGAGGAGCGCTGAAGCAATTCCTGAGCCGTCAGCCGCCGTGTCGCGGAGAGAGAAGCAATCGCTTGCCAACCGTGAGGTGCAGTTCGGCGAGGCGCGCGGCCTCGTCGCCATTGCCCTGAATCACGGCCTCGGCTATCGCGAGGTGTTCGTCGTAGCTGCTATCAATCCGGCCGGGGTTAAGCTGAAAGACCGTGGTAATCACTCGCTGCATCTTCTCGCGAAGCTGAAGTGTGACGCGCAGAATCTCCTGGTTGCCCAAGCACGCGGCAAACAGAATGTGGAACTCCGCATCCAGCGCGACCGCACGCGACACTTCACTCTTGCCGCGAATCTCCTTCTGAGCCTTCAGATTCCCACGAACCCGAGCTACCTGATCCGCGGTCAGCTTCCCGGCAACCGCGCGCACGGTGAAGCTTTCCAGCGCGATGCGAATCTCGTATTGGTCCGCGATCTCACGCAAAGCCAGTTCGCGCACCACGATCCCCTGTTGAGGCGAGACGGTGATGAACCCCTCGTGCTCCAGGCGCTCCAACGCTGCCTTCACCGGCGTCTTGCTCATGCCGAGCTGCTCGGCGAGCTGTCGCTCCGCGAGGAATGACCCCGGCGGGTAATGATTCGAGAGCAACCGGCGCTTGATCTCCTCGTAGGCGCGTTCCTTGAGCAGTCCGCGTGCGCCTCCGTTGCCGTGGGTGGGCACGGTCAGCGCGTTCCCGTTGCGGGTGGACATCGCGACTCCGCGAAAGAGCAGATAGAGCGACAATTCGTGCTTGCATCTTACTGAGATCTCAGTAAGATCTCAAGTCATATGATGTAAATTCGTCGAGAACGCGAGAGGACATGCTCAGATGACTCTCACGCGGATCACTCTTGGAACGTCGCTCCCAGGTGCGGCAATCCTCGCGATCTTCGCGCTGGTTGAACCTGCTCCGGCTCGCGTTCCTGTGGCAGCACCGGAGCTTGCAAAGGCCAAGATTCCCGCGTTCCCCGGTGCCGAAGGAGGAGGAGCGTGGACGACGGCCGCGGAGGGAAGGTGTTCGTTGTCACGTCTCTCGAAGATAAGGGACCGGGCACCTTGCGCGAAGCAATCGAAGCGAAAGGCCCGCGTACCGTGGTCTTTGGAGTCGCGGGCATCATAACGCTTGAAACTCCACTCGCGATCAACCATCCCTTCATCACAATCGCCGGTCAATCGGCGCCAGGCGATGGCGTCTGCGTGAAAGGTCACTCGACGTACCTCAACACGCATGATGTCGTGATTCGCTACATGCGATTCCGGCGCGGCAATCTGAAGAACCGAGACGATGCGCTTGGAGGAAACCCGTCAGGAAACGTCATCGTCGATCACGTCTCGGCAAGCTGGGGATTAGACGAGAACCTGTCGCTCTATCGCCACATGCAGAAGCAAGCGGATGGCTCGCCCGACAAGAAACTGCCAGTCGAGAACCTCACGATCCAGTGGTCGATTTCCAGCGAAGCACTTGACCTGAACAACCACGCGTTCGGAGGCACATGGGGCGGTAAGAACGCGTCGTTCCACCACAATCTCTTCGCGTGCAACACAGGACGCAATCCAAGTATTGGTATGGGCGGCACGTTCGACTTCCGCAACAACGTGCTGTTCAACTGGCGACACCGCACGATGGACGGCGGCGACGGTAGCTCCCGCGTGAACGTGGTGAACAACTATTACAAGCCAGGCCCAATCACAGCGGGCCAGTTGCGTTACCGCATCTGCAAGGTGGAAGCGCGTAACGCAAAGGACCGATTCCCCGGTGCTGGGAAGTGGTTCGTTGAGGGGAACGTGGTCGATGGCTTCCCGAAGATCAGCGCGAACAACTGGAGCGGAGGGGTTCAGTTCGCACCGGAGGCGAAACTCAAGGACGAGACCATTCCTTCTCCCACCGAGAAACAAGTGCGCTCGAAGGAAGCGTTCACATCCGCGCCCGTGACAACGCACAGCGCCGAGGAAGCGTTCGAGTTGGTGCTGGCCAATAGTGGCTCGACGCTGCCAAAGCGAGACGCGGTGGATGTGCGCGTGATCGAATCCGTCCGCACCGGCAAGACGAGTACGAAGACCGGCATTCTCGAAACGCCTGCGGATGTCGGCGGCTGGCCGGAATACAAGGCTGCGCGTTTTCCCACTGACACAGACAAGGACGGAATGCCCGACGAGTGGGAGAAGAAACACGCCCTCGACCCGAAAGACGCAACCGACTCCTCGAAGGACTCCGACAGCGATGGCTACAGGAACCTCGAAGAATTCTTGAACGGTACTGACCCGACGAAGTTCGTCGATTACACGAAGCCCGAAAACAACGTGAACCTCTTCCACACGAAGGTGGCGAACAGGAAGTGACGGACCGCGACTGATTCACAAGCGAGCCACGAGGACTCTGAACTGATCGATACCTCTTCATCTCCCCGGAGGTCGAACGATGCAAGCCTCTCCCAGGCGAGCGCGTGTTGGGTTTACGTTGATTGAGTTACTTGTCGTCATCGCGATTATCGCGATTCTCATTGGTCTGCTGTTGCCCGCCGTGCAGAAAGTGCGCGAGGCCGCGGCCCGCATGAAGTGTTCCAACAACCTCAAGCAACTTGCTCTGGGAATGCACAACCACCACGACGCCCTGGGCGTGATGCCGTGGGGACGCTCCAAGGGAGCGCTCGACTCGCCAAGCTGGGCGGTGCTCATCCTGCCATACATCGAACAGCAGAATACGTGGAACCGGTTCCTGGACCGGAACATCAACGGAACCAATTACCCGATGATCGTCCGGGGCGCGAAACCGGTCGTGACCACTCACAACCTGATTCGCGGTCAGTGGGTGGCGACCGGGATCATGCAGACCCAGATCGCGACGTTCAACTGTCCGTCGCGCCAGCCGCGCGTGGTACGAAACCAGGACGGGAGGTCGGTCACCGAGGGGATCGCATCGGACTACGGGGTCAACTACGGCAGCGGAACATCGACAGCCGAGATCAACAACGGTGCATTCGAGTTCTCGTGCGGCAACTGCGGAACCGGGAAGACTCTCCTCGACCTCACGGACGGAACGAGCAACACGCTCCTCATCGGAGAGAAGCACCTCACACAGGCCGGACTCGGGGTGTTCAACGCGACCACCGGCGCGGAACACGACTTCAGCATCTACTCATCCCAGCCCTCGCGGTGGGCGTACGTGACCGGTCGCAAGGCCGGGCCAGCGTTCCCACTGGCTCTTGGACCGACGACCACGTTCGCCGGTCAGTTCGGTAGCTGGCACACCGGGGTGGTGCTGTTCGCGTTTGGAGATGGGAGTGTTCGCGGACTGCGCGTCTCGACGCCCGGAACCACTCTGGCACTCCTGTCGGCGCGCAGCGATGGTCTACCCATTCCGAGCCTCGATTAACCAGGGCTTCACACATGCGCCTCTTTCAACTTGCGCTGCTGATCCCGTTAATCGCGCTCGCCGGGTGCGCGGGCGGGAAACATCCTGTTCGCGGAATCGTCACTCTCGACGATGGTTCGCCTCTGACCAAAGGGCTTGTGGTGTTCGAGCGAATAGACGGAGGCCCGCCGGTCAGCGCTCGTGGTGAAATCGGAGCAGACGGCCGATACGAACTCAGCACGGACACGCCGGGCGATGGCGTACCAGCGGGGAAGTACAAGGTGCTGGTCAACCCGCTGGACTTGAGCGACGTACCGGACGAACAGAAGCAACTCCCCTTCGACGTGAAGTACACAAAGTTTGAGACTTCCGGGCTGGAGTGCGAAGTCAAGGCCGGCGGAACCGACTTCCCGATCAAACTCTCTCGGCCAGCGGACCCGAAACACCGGCCGTGATGCGAGGCTCATTGTTGGTAATAATCCTGTCCCGAGGTATCTCAAGATGTTCACTCTCCCGTCGCGATCAACTCACCGGTATCGCGCCTTCACGCTGATCGAGTTACTCGTCGTCATTGCGATTATCGCCATCCTCATCGGTTTACTTCTCCCGGCTGTTCAAAAAGTCCGTGAAGCAGCGGCACGCATCAGTTGCACGAACAACCTCAAACAACTTGGTTTGGCGTGGCACAATTTCCACGACGTAAACGGCACGTTCCCCCGTGTGGACCAGTGGCGGACGTAGCCCGTATCGGACGCTTCTGCCGTACATCGAACAGGGCGTGATGGTGAAGTCCTCCGGAGGCGTTATTACCAACCCCAACGACGCGGCATCGTTTGCCAACGATGTGCAATACGCCAATGCTCCTCCGATCAAGATTTTCATCTGCCCAGGCCGACGAAGTACGTCTCAACCGTGGTCCGACTACGCGGGCGCGTTTACACCGCTTCAACAAGTGCCTGGATCACAGGGCGAAGACCCAACTTTCTCTGACCCGCGCTGGGTACCGTTCCGAAACGCCCACTCGCTCACCGACATCCCCCGAGGAGCGAAACTCACGCTCGTCGCCGTGACCAGCGCCGATGGCCTCTCCAACACGCTCCTGATGGCTCACAAGTTTGTCCAGCCCCAGAACTACGGCAACATCAATGTTCCAGCGCAGAGCGGCTACGACCTCGTGAGCACGGTCGATGCCGGTTGGGCCGCAACCGAGGCAGTGGTCAACCGCGTCCATGTGTTTGAGCCTGTCCGTCCCGCCGGCGCCTCGCGTCAAACGACTCGCTCCAACCACGAAACGCACCGCGTCACCACCGGGATGATCGCGGACGTCAACCACACGATGAACAACCTGGCCGGGACTGGCTCCGCGACCGGTTGGCCGGCGCGGAAGAACGTTTCCAGAATTCAGGTCACGGGCTACGAGGGCATCCACGGCGGCCCGCATCCAAGCGCTTCTCCCTGTTTGTGGGGCGATGGCTCGGTGCGCAGTCTCAAGTACGGCTTACCGGGGATGACGCTCTGCGCCCTGTGGGGCTTCAACGATGGCACGGTCGTGAACCTGGACTGAACTCGCAACGATTGGTTGGAGTTCCAGATTCAGCCAGTTGAAACAAGACCGCCTAAAGGTGGGACTCCAACTGTCTTTGTTGGAGTCCCACCTTTAGGCGGTCTTCGGTTTTCCGCCTGAAGGCGGGACTCCAACTCCGCGCGATGGATGTCTGACCAACTCCGAACACTTCTCGGCTCTCCCATCTCATACGCAATCGGATTGATTCGTTTCGGTCTGCGGCGGGTTCCGCAAATCCGATTTGGTACTTGACTTTTGTACAGTAATCACGCATACTGGAGGAGAAGGGAACCGGCACACCGGACCGACCTTCCTGCGCGCCGGCAGCCACCCAACCCAGCGCAAACCAAGCGTGAGGGAAGCGCCGGGCATCGAGGCCAGTGGGTGGCCTTTCGAAACCCCATGAAATCCAGCGTTTGCTCGCCATAAAGGCCACAGGGCCCCTCCCCAAAATGCAGCAAACCCCACAAAACACAGGCGAAAGAGAGCAAGAAGAAAACCGGGGGGTGGCGGGGGGGAGGGGAACGCCGGCTCTCAGACACGCTCGCTGATCCGCCCGCCTCTGACCCAACACAACAACCCATCCACCCAACCTGGTATCAGAACGATTCAAT